>JAYPLH010000134.1:0-5586 GCA_038365355.1 Fidelibacterota bacterium | reverse complement strand
ATTAATAGACTCTTTTTGCGCATCATTATAATCTAAAATATCTTTAATATCACTGATTGAAAGATTTATTTTACTAATACTTCTCCAATTGGTACCTTGTTTGCTTTTTAAAAAGCTCCCTAAATTCATTATACTTAATTGAGCTGACACCTTATCATTAATACGACCATAAAGTCCCAAATCAATTCCAAACCCACTTGCTATCTGATTTGGATCCGTATACACAACTTCTAAGTCAGAAAAAATGGAAATGCTATCTTCATTTGTAGTAATTACCCCGTCATAATTTTCTGTATGAGAGAAAAGACCATTTAAATACTTAAAACCAAAACCAGCATAAATTGGAGATTCAAAATGTTTAATATCTAATTTTCTTCCAAAAGAAAATTTAGTCTCATTATAAACAAATCCTCTTGAATCAAAGCTTGAAATATCTTTTGGTTCCCTAAAACTAATTCCTTCAAAAAGTATTTGTGTTAATTCTTTAGGAATATTTACACTAGAAAAAATATTTACATTCAATAGAGACAGACCATAATTTTTAAATGTCATATCAAAAAGTCCAGTATTTAGCCATAGAACACTGCTTATACCTGATGACGGAATGCTATTAATTAAATTATTTTTAATTGATGGATCTTGAATCATATCTGCTCCAATATATTCATTTAACCAATCTGTATTAAAAGAATTATTTTGCAGATTCAATGTAAATCTAAGCGGGAAGGTAAAACTAAATTTTGGGGCAACCCCTTCTGGAATTTTATCATGGCTAGAAACAATAAATGATTTATCGTCGATGCTCTGAATGGTTGGGTTGTTTTTTAGCATTACTGCTTTTTCTTCAGAATCAAAAGATCCTACATAATATTTATAAAGAGAATCTTTAAAAACAACTTTAGTAGGAAATTCTTTTAGCCTTTTTTTAAATCTTTTTTTAAAGGATTTAAGGGTATCTTGATTTGGAGTTGCCAAGACCTGTATACTATATGTGATCTTAGGTTTTTCTGTTATTCTCCATGTCGTATCTGAATAAATCGTTTTTAGTGGAATAGAGGCAGGCAAGTTACTTGAAAAATTAAATGCGGAAAAAGAGTCTTTAAATCCACTTGTTATTAAAATAAATAAAGAATCTGTCTTTTCAATTTTATAATCTCTTTCAAAACCATCTTGATTAAGTCTGGTTTTTATTTCTTGCAATTCTTTTTTATCAGTTGATTGTACGAGTTTCACACCATAAGAAACCGTAAAAGTATCAACAAGAGATCTTTCCAAAAATTCTCCTGTTTGAATTCCCAGTAAAGCAGGGTTCGAATGAATGGCATGAGTTCCAAGCCTACCGCCTAAAAATGCTCCTGCTGTTGCTATTTCAGGGGTTACTTGAATGTATTGTGAATGAATAAAAGTAAATAAACTGAAGAAGAAAATATTGTATCTATTGCTCATTTCTTTAATCAGGTGGGTTAATATCCACTATTACTTCGCTTTTTAAATAAGCAGAAAATCTTATAGTGTCTGTTGATAAAAATCGAGTTGGTCCGTTATTATTTCCAAGAACGTTTAAAAACGTTTTAATATAATTTCCCTCTCTTGCCAATAATGCAAAATGCGATTCATCAAGCATTATACTATCTAAATCTCTTTGAGATGAAAGTATTGTTAATCTTGCAAGCGTATCTGATTGACCATTATTAAAATAGTTTGTATCTGTTGCCATAAGAATAGATACATCTGCCCCTAATTCTAAATTATTTTCGTAATCAATAAATAATTTCGCACTAATTAAATCGTCAATTTCTATAGCCTGAAATTCTTCAGGATCTAATTCTATTTCACTATTTTCATCAATCTCAAATGCCAAAGGAGCAGCGATTGTAAGGAAGCCACTTAATGAGTCTGAAGTAGATACATATCCATAATCATTTAAGGATCCAACCTTAGCATTGCCAGTTGCAATAATTCGATTTGGTTTAATATTTATTAGTTGTTCAATACTATCAACAGAGAAACTTGGAGTTTCAGTAATATTTATATCCTCAATAATTCTTACATAACTTTCCCCTGTTTCATCATTGACAGATAGAAGTTCAAGATTTAGGAACACTGGCAACATCAAATTAGATTGGAAAGAAAAATCCATATTTATAATTGAAAAATTAAGATCGCTGATTTCATCAGGAAGATCAATCTCTTGTTCAATGCTATCTATTTCTACCTCTACTGGGTCAATATAGCCACTAACTTGCGCGAAAGATAAGCTATCCATATTCACATCTATTATGATAGATTGTCCAAAAGAAAGTGAGATTAATTCATCTGAGGGTATATCAATAGAAGAAACATAACTTACGGTTTGAGTGTTTAAGGAAGGATCTAAATTCAAGTTATATCCACTTAGGTCTAAAACAACAAGTGAAGGCTGGTCAGAAATTAGAAATGAAGTGTCTAAGGCAGTTCCATATTTTGTTAGCTCATTAATGGAAAAATTAACCAATGCCTCAATTCCAATATTATTGATAATTGATAACTCTAGTTGACCTGAGTTTAGTATTGCCTCATCAACTTTTGTGGCAGATTCTAAATTAATGAAATTAGAATCCAACATAGCATCCTGGCTCAAATAGCCAGTAAACTCTGAAAAAGTTATATTTGATTCTTCCTCTAACCCCTGAAGACTGATTTTAACATTAATACTATCATTCGATGTTATTAAGATAAAATCTTCTCCAGAATCAATAGTCAAAACATCATAGTTATATTGAACAGACTGATCATTAGGGTCCATTACAAGGGAATAACCTGCTAAGTCGGTCTGATTAGTAATTTCAAATGTATTAGATAAAATATCTAAAGAAGTAGAAAATAGATTACCTTCTGGATCTTCAAGATTAGGAATAGAAATATTAATAGCACTTGATAAATCCATATAATTATCAATCTCTATGATTAGTTGCCCGTTCTCAATTAAGGCATTGACAACCTTATTTGAATCAGGCTCAAGCGATATAGCTCCACTTTCTTCAATGGATTGTTGAGGAATTTTAGCATTTGCCTCAGACACCTCTAATTCTGAACCGCCAATAGAAACAACAAACCCAGAATTTTTTGCCTGTTCATCAATAAAAATTTCTATTCCAGAAGTTCCCTGACAATTACCAGAAACTTTCACAAGAATTTCTCCTGGGAGAGAAATATTTGTTAAATCAATAATCCCAGTTGAACTACCATTATTCGCATCAATAATGTTATCAAATTGTAAGGAAGCCCCAGGTATATTAATCGTATCATCTAAAGTTACTTGCAAGAGTTCAATTACTATTGGACTACCTATCGGAATGACCATACTATTTTCTATAGTTAACTCAAGAGATCCTTGGGAGAAATTGGCAGATGCAAAGTCATCAAAGCTAAAAGATTTAAAGATTGGGAAAATTTCAAAGGCTGGAATAGCAACCATGGCACCATTTGGGACTTCATCTACCTCAGGATAAATATCACGAAAAATGAAAGGATCAGTATGGGTGGGATCAATGTCATTTAATGTCATCATACCTATTTTTGAAGAAATATTTTTCTCAATAGATGCTACTGAAACATCATCGATATTTTGGCTGAAACTAGTTGATATAGGGTCAAGCTCTAGTTTATTACCTACTTCAACCTTCTCTATATTTATTTGCTTATGATATACAAAAATTGAATCTGATATATTTCCATCTTGAAAGTACTTAGATAGATTTTCAATAGAAATAAGAGAATCTTCTGCAAGAGTCTCAAGAGTGATAAAATCTGTAATTAAAGGTATCTCAATATTTGTTGACCACTTAAGAAAATTTCCCTCCTCAGGAATATCTGGACTGCAGGAGGCTAAAAAAATAACCGAGATGTATACTAATACTTTATTTTGCAAAAGATATCTTTGGTTTTAACAAATCAAACTTAATTGATTGCTGTGTTGACTTACTTTGGTAATGAGTTCTAAATCATTTTCTTTATACATAAGCATAAAATTCAAATTTAATTACTTACTTATAATATCTAATAATTCTACTTCAAAAATTAATAAACTGTTTGCAGGTATGGTTGGCCTTGCTCTAGACCCATAAGCAATTTTCGGATGTATGAAAAATTCATATTTAGCACCCAATTTCATTAACTGAAGTCCTTCAGTCCACCCTTTAATAACTTGCGTAAGTCCAAATTCAGATGGTTCGCCCCTCTTAATGGAACTATCGAACTCCGTTCCATCCATTAGTTTCCCAACATAATGAACTTTAACTCTATCCTCTTTTTTAGGACTAGACCCTTCTCCTTCCTTAATAATTCTATACTGTAATCCTGTAGGTGTTTCTTTTATGTTGTCTTTTGCTTTATTGTTTTTTAAAAACTCATCAGCAAGTTTCAAGTTGTTTTTACCTTCTGAATCAGCCTTTTCTCTTAATTTTTTCTGAAGTGTTGCCATAACTTCTCTTCTTTGCTTCTGATCCAACTTAATAAGACCTGTTTCCATACCATCTGTCAACCCTGCCATAAAAACATCATAATCTATTTCAACGTTTTGTCTCTTCAGATTTTCACCCAAATCAGCCCCTAAGGAATAACTTGTTGAATCTTTAAATGAAGACAGATTTGATACAGACTTTGAAGTTTGTTCATTAGAACAGTTGACTATTACAAAAGCTAAAAGTGTAAAAAAAAGATACTTCATTTAGATCCTCATATATTAATTATTAATCAAAAGCTAATAAAAATACACCCACACCAATTGAGACAAAAGCCAAACCTAACCAAGGATGATTACCAAAGAATGAAAATATTGAAGAAATAAAGGTTAGCAAAATAATTGCGGCCCCTCCAAATATTAAATACAATGCGATTTGTTTTTTATTCATGGCAAAAAAGATCTGTTTGTAAATTATTATTGGTATTGTGCTGATAAAAATTAAAGATATTTTACCAAATTAACTTAGAATTAATGATCCCTGAAACAGATTTTTCAGTTCGCCCTTTTTTGGGTGGATATGATAAAAACTTTACATATTTAATTACTTGTAGCCATACAGGGTCTACTGTCTTGATTGATGCCGCTATTCCCATTAATCAAATTATGCCCTTAATTTCAATTCCCCCATCAGCTTTGCTAATTACACATACTCATTCAGATCATATCAGATATCTTAATGATTATATTGCTTCCTTTCCAGATATGATCGTATATGGACATTCAGAATCTGCCTCCATGTATAAAATAAAAAATTTTAGAATAATTAAACATCAGCAAAAATTCAAATTAGGGCGTCTACCATTTACATCTATATATACCCCTGGGCATTATTTTGATTCTATATGTTATCTATTAAATCCGACTCTATTCACTGGAGACACCTTATTTGTAGGTAGAACAGGTCGAGTAATAAGTCACCGAAGTAATATTAAAGAGTTATTTAATTCTATTTACGAAAGGTTATTGATTTTGTCAAAAGATTTAAGGATCTATCCAGGTCATGATTACGGTAAACAACCTAGTATAAAAATTAAAAATAATATCAAGATAAGTCCCTTATTAAGAGCAAAAAACCTTAAAGA
>JAYPLH010000133.1:0-5621 GCA_038365355.1 Fidelibacterota bacterium | reverse complement strand
TGATAATATTGATGATAATAATAATAATAATATGACCCGTAATTACTTTTACTTGTTACTGCATTCATTACAATTCCATCTAAAGGTGCATTAATGTTGCTTAAGTTAGCCATAGTGTGATGAAAAGCTTTTTTGTCAGTTTGCCCGGCTTTAATAACGAGTATAATACTGTCAATTTCTTTAGAGATCATGGTAGCGTCAGTAACAGCAACAAGAGGAGGACTGTCAAAAAGTACCATATCCCAATCTGATTCTAGTTTTTTAACAAGTCTTGACATTCTTTTTGTACCAAGTATTTCTGAAGGATTTGGGGGTATCAATCCTGAGGTTAGAATTGAAAGATTTTCAATCTCGGATTTTTTTACTAAAGGAAGATAATCATCAGTTAGTCCTGAAAGATAATTAGTTACACCTGGTTCTCTTTTTACATTGAAAACAGAGTGTACTACAGGCCTACGTAAATCAGTATCTACAAGTAATGTTTTTCTCCCTAAATTTGCGAAAGTGATTGCTAAATTAGCAACTGTGGTAGTTTTACCTTCGCCGGGTCCTGCACTTGAGACAAGAATTGATTTAATTTCTTTTGTGTTTGAAAGTAATATATTAGTTCGTAAACCTCTGTAGGACTCTGAAATAGGAGATTTAGGATTATCTCTTGTAATAATTTTTCTTTTGATTCCTTTTTCACCTCCTAAAGCTGTAAAGGTTTTAGATTCTAAATATCTACTGATAATTCCTTGAGAACTTACCTTACCAATTGCAGGTATGACGCCTATTACGCTTTTATTATATCTCTCAATTTCATCAATTGTTTTAATAGTATTATCAATAAATTCAATTAAGAAGGTAACTATTAAACCAATCCCCAAACCAAAAAAGCAGAAGATTATAATATCTTTTTGATGATTAGGACTAAAAGGCCTTGAAGGTTTTTTTGCTAAATCAACTATCTGAACTTCTCCTTTTTGTATAACATTGTTCATCTTAGTCGTTTCCAAAGTTTGTACTAGCTGCTGATAATGATCATTTAATATTTCATCCTCCCTACTTATCCTCTCCAATATCATATTAGTTTCAGGAATTGAATTAAGCTTTTGCTTAAAAACATCAAGCATTTTTAATTTTTGTTCTCTGCTAAATTTCAAAGCCTGTACACTATTTTCCAATCCTAAAATTTGCGAAATCTGCTCATTTCTTGTTGATAATGGATCATCAATGGTAATTCCGTTTTCAATTAGCAAGTCAACTTTCTTATTTAATTCTTCTTTAATTAGATTGAGTTTTTCATACAATGCAAGTACCGATCCATGTTTTTCTCCATAGAGTCCCGAAGCTAATGTTATTTCAGATTCTATTCGCGCTACTTCTGACCTAAGAGCAGACAATTGGAGATTTGTGCTATTCATTATCTGGCTAGTTAAATTTAATTCTTCTTTTGAAAATTTTGATTTTAGAAAACCAATTTGCTCTTTTTGAATATTTAGTTCTGTGTTGAGGTTATACAATTGAATTTCTAATTCATTTATTTGAGATATAATGACATCACTTTTCGATTCCATACTAAATAAATCATTATCAAGCATAAATCTCATTTTTTTATTATCACTCATTTCAATTTTTTGTTCCTGAAGAGTAACTAAGGAATCCAAGAATTTTACTGAGTTAATTGCATATTTATTTGTCCACTCTTTATCTCTTCGGACAAACTGTTTTACAATGCTATTAAGGATTCTTCGAGCCTCATCAGCATTTTTGCTTATGTAATTAAGCTTAATCATATTAGTGCCACCTTGTCTGGAAACGCTTAGGCCCCTCTGAATTGCCTTTACATATTGTTCTCCGATTTCATCTGTGTATGGTCCATCAAGGACTTTAGTTTGCATAGACTTTTGAGCATCAAACAAGCCTAGCGTAAATATCTCTTTAATCAATGTTCTAAATTTTTGTCCTTTTGGATAGAAATTTCTAGTTTGAAATAAAAACATATTATTTCGCCTACTAGAATTCCAATATTCCTTAACAACCAATTTTAAAAGCGCTCTAGATTTAATTAATGCTATTTTATCACTTATTATTGAGCTATTATCCGAATCAAATGAGTCTTTTAATGTTTTTGATCCAGGTTGTTGTGTGATAATTACAGATGCACTAGCACTATATTTTGGAACTTTACTATATGTAGAATAAATGCCTAGAGATAAAGCCATAAGAAAAATAGTAATAATTTTTTTAAAATGGATACGAATTATTGCAATATAATCTGTTAGATATAATTCATTTTCCGATATTTGATAGTTTGAATTATCTAATTTGTAATCTAAATGTCGATTGTTCATATTAATTCATTATCGTGCTAACTTGGATGAAAAAAGTAAATAGCGTTAACAAAGTCTGAAAAGTAGCTATATCCTGAATTAAAATCCCTGTAAATGTCTTATTAATCACAATAGTATCATTTGGTTTAATTTTAGGGAAATTAGATCTATCTCCAGTTTTAAGAAATGTTGTCAAATCTACAACATAAACCAATTGTCCATTGTCATCAGGTTTTTCTCTATACAGTCTTATCTTCTTTAAATTTGCAAATTGACTGGGTCCTCCAACTACAGAAATTAAAGAAGCAAAGTCAATACCTTCATGAACTCGATATATTCCTGCATTGTTAGAAGCTCCCCAAAAATTAACTTTCATATAAAGTTTTCCACCCTCTCCAGATATGTACTTCTCGCTAGATAATTGATAGTCTTTGAATTCTACTAGCTCATTATTTTTAGATTGAGCATTTGCAAAACAATTATAAAAAATTATAAAAAATAATATGCACCGAAAAAACATTATATACTTAAAGATTTATTTTTAACAGTTATCAACAATAATTAATGTAACGTTGATCCACTAAAAATATAAATCTTCTCCTCTTATTATACTAGAAGGATGTTCATAAACCATCAGGTCAGCCTTTTTTTTCCCCACAACAGTTTTTACATAAGAATAAGCCTCTTTAATAGTGAAATTTCTATTTGAATCATTGTGAGCATCTGAAGCCAAAACATGGCAGCACATCTCTTGAATTATTAAATGAGAAGATTTCTTAGCTTTCTCCCCCATTAACCCTAGTACACTACCGGAATCTACTTGAATCAAACAACCCGCGTTTATCCAGTCATATACAATACTAAAATTTTCTTGAACTAATTTATATCGTTCAGGATGGGCAATAATTGGAGTTATACCACTCATTTTCAAATCAAAGAGTGTCTGTTTTTGACTATTTGGGATATTTTTAGGCGAAAATTCTATTAACATATATTTCCCACCTCCCATAGTAGTTAAAGGCTCATTGCTAATCTTTAATAAATTTTCATAATAAAACACCTCAGATCCTAAGTGAATTTTTATAGGAATTTCATATTCATCTAATTTTGACTGTAATGATTTTGTAATTCTTTCAAAATTTTCTAATGAATGATCAATATTTAAAAATAATGGGTGCTGAAAATGAACAGTATTTACTACATCTGTGATACCTTGCTCATGAGCACATTTTAACATATTTAAAGACATTTCTATTGATTTAGAACCGTCATCAATGTTTGGAAGTACATGATTATGAATATCAATCATTTCTACAAACTATTTACTTTTAATAAAAATAATAATATGAACTTAATTAAAATTAAAAAGACATAAACTTAGCTAAGGGAAAAGTAAAAAGCTTTATTTCTTTGTTTAAAATAGACTTACTACAAACTATTTAAAAATAATTAATTTTATACATTTTTTACAAAATTGCTATTAACCAATAAAAAAAATAACAAGTGATTATCTAACCGAATTATTTTTCGTATTTCGTTTCAAAATCAATACCATTGAAAGGCCAACATTACCAAAATATGTAAAAGTAGATGTAAAAGGAGGAGTCTGAGGTACTACATTAGCATTGAAAAATAGTTTAAAAGCAATTGGAATGTCACTTAGATAATAGTCCATAGAAGACCCAAAATGCATTCCTGGTCCAGCATATTTTTCATTTTTCAAATCAGTATAACCTAGTGGCAAATCAATATCATAGGTAAATAAGTCCTGATCAAGATCTGTAGCAAGGTTGAAGTTTAAGCCGCCATCGATGGTCAGGTGAAGGTTTTCTGGAAAAAAGTACAATATGGGTCTTAAGTCTATATTTACAAATGTCCCAATTTGTAAAGCTTTCAGAGCACCCAAATGATTTGCTTCATAGCTATATGTCATAAATCTTAAACCAGGAGAAATATCTACTGGACCTATAGGATAATATGGGAATTGTATATTAAGACCTATATTTGGATCCATTTTAGCCATTTGGCCTGATTCTACTTCTTTTAACGAACTTGCAACGAATAAAGGAATACCACCGATTAATGAAAAGTTAAAATAATTCCAAGGTTTTTTGGGATCATTTATAGCCTGAAATTCTTCTTCAAGATCAATGTGCTCATGATAATCTTTTTGACTTGCATCTGCCATCCAATCATCATTGTTAGGAGTAAATGTACCACCTTGATAAAAATATTCCACATTACTGTTTAATACCGGCACCATTCCATTTTCCATATTTAAAGAATCAATATTTCCAACCAAAACACCCTCAGGAGTATCTAAGCCTACTGGAATTATATACACCGTTGATTCATCAACTTTAGTAACTTTACCAATTACATATGTGCCATCATAGAAAACAATTTTACCGTGCAGGCCAAAAAGCATTCCCATCATGGAAAATAAACAAAGAAACTTTATTGTATTTCGCATTTAATTAAAAAAACAACCTTACGAATTAAATTTGTTATTCAAAACTAAAATATTCAATTGAAAAGAACTCCGCATAAGGTTACCGTTTAAGGCTTTTGTATATTAAATAAGTCAAAATAAAAAAAGCAAGCATTATGTAAGTAATATATTACGTGGTTTAGTAACAGAATCTATTTCATTAATGATATTTAAAGAGAAATCGAATCTTAATCTCATCAAATTATTCAATAGGAAAATAAATATTGCCGCTTCAACTAATTCAATTTTCTTTAATTATTTTAAAAATATTATCTATTTTAGAATCAATTAAAAAGACAAAAACATAAATTATGTATTTAAATGAGATTACGCATATGGTAACCTAGTACAGGCTATCATTATATTTGTTCAGCAAAATGCAATAACTAAAGCGTAAACTCAATTTAATATCTAATATTTTTTAATTAAATTAAAATATGTTTTGATATTTTTTTGCATATATTTTAATTAAAATAAGGTTCTGTTTTATGATTAGCTGCTTTAAATATTTATTAATAATCTGCTTGTATCATTTTTGTTTGTTTGCTCATTGCCAAATTCCCTGCGGAATTTATTCAGATGCTATGCAAATTACCCAGATTCGTGAAGATCTAAAAACCATTGAAAAAGCAATGAGAATGATTAATAATCTTTCAGGCAAATCTGATCCACAATCAATTAATCAAGTTAATAGATGGATAACTAATAAAGAAAAGCACGCACAAAATATTCAAAATATTGTTTCAGATTATTTTTTAGCGCAGAGACTAAAAGAGGATTCAAAAAATATCTTAACGGAACATGAAAAAAAAATT
>JAYPLH010000132.1:0-5711 GCA_038365355.1 Fidelibacterota bacterium | reverse complement strand
GCTTATGGAATTTGTAAATATAAAAACAATTGTAATAGATGATGATTAAATCTTTTCAAATATTTGGCTATAAAACTCTACTATTATTATTTGTCTTATTTTTTGATGAAGTTTTTCCAAAGGATAATAAATTATTTTGGGATGGAAGAGATTGGAATCGTGTAAAAAAAACAGCAGACTATAATTCAAATTATTAATTCATAATAAAAAAAGATTACCTTGAGGGGGCTTTAGATGGTCGGCTCTTTTCCTATTTAAAAACTTGGGAAAATGACAAAGATATTGCAGATAATGTTTTTTCTGAAACGGTAGATTATTTAACTATAAGAGAATTAATTAAAAACATTGATTATTTTTACAATGATCCTATGAATAGTTATATACCAATTCCATCAGCTATACTTATTGCCAATATGTATGCAAAAAGAATGAATAATGAGAACATAGATTTTTATATAAAATCTACAAGGAAATGGATTAATGAATTAGCCCTAGATTTAGATACATTGAATTACTCCAAACTTCTTGAGCAAAAAGTGACAAAACAAAATAATGATTAATCTAGTCAATTCGAATGAATCCAGCTTTCTTATGCCAGGCAAACACTCTACTCTCCCCAAAAAACTTAACTTTAGAAATATTAAAATCAAAATTTGAAGGTTTTTCATCCCCCAAATCAAATTTTGCTGTTTTGATAGTAGAAAATCCAGTTTGTAAAGCTGGTTCATAACTATATAAAAGAACTATTCTTTTTTCGTTTAGAAGTACCCCTTTTGAGGAATATTCAGATAAGAACCCCTCCAAATAATCAATAGGTCTATTAAGATGATTTGTTACTTCAATATTTACTATTACTTTTGCATTGTCAATAACTCGCGGTCTTACTTCAATTGAAAAAGGATCCGCTTTCTGTGCAAAACCAAAAAGAGGAATCAGAATAAAAATCAAGTAAAATTTCATACTCTTAAATTGGTAAAAAATTACTTAATACGAAAGGAAAAGGTATGATTATAGTATTTATAAATCATTGTATAATTCTACTATGATAATTTATATAAAATTGAAAAGTACTTTCTATTGGTCTTTTAGCTTCTTCTTATTCTTTGTAGAGCTATCTTTTTGCCAAGTTAAAGTTGGAGATTGGAATTCTCTTACTTCCTCTTTACAGATTCGTGATATCCAATTTATTGAAAATACCCTTTATACCGCTACGGAAGGAGGGATTTTATCTATCAAAGAAAATGATTATTCTGTAATCACAAATATAAATGGTTTAATTGGTGTTGATTTATTAACAATAGCAAAAGATAATAATGATAATTTATGGGTTGGAGGGAACTCTCCATTCGGGTTCATTCAATTATATGACCCTTTATTAAAAGAATCTATAATTTCTTTTGATTTTCAATTAACTGCAATTCAGGATATTCAAGTTAACGGCAATATTACTTGGGTTCTTTTTCAAGACGGTCAGGATAACGGCCTGATGAAGTTTATATTTGATGATAAGTGGGAATATCGAGATTCATACAGAAATTATCCTGAAGAAATAACTAAAATTAACTGTTTTGTAGCTTTGGATTCTATGATCTTCCTAGGTACAAATGCTGGAATTTATTCCTCAATTCTTAGAAATAATTTAAAAAACCCATTCTCCTGGACAGAAAGCATTCAAGGAATAAATGATCCGATTTCTTCAATGGATGCTAATACAGATGGATTAGTATTCACTACTGATAATGGGTTATTTGAATATTCGTATCTATATAATCAATTAAATCAAATAGAAACCCAGGTTGAATTAGAACAGGCTAATAATATTTTTATTTCTGGTAATGATTACTGGTTTAGTGATGGGAAACATCTCTACTTATTTAGAAATAATGAATTGGTATTAATTGAAAATAAATATAATATTTTAACAATTTCAAAGTTTGGAGATAAATATACACTGGGTACAGATAATGGGATGATTTTCCTTGAATGGAAAAACAATACAGAGTTATTTGAAAAGAGTCTTTTTACACCTAACTCTCCAGTAACAAATAGCTTTTCTGCAATTGAAGTACTTGAAGATGGTAGGCTGGTTGGAGGAAGTAATCAGGGTCTTTCTATTTTTAGCGATGAAGGATGGCGGAATATTTTAGAGATAAAAGAAATAAATACTGAAAAAATTAATGAGTATTATAACTTTGACCAATTTATTGCTGATACGGTTGAATATGATTTTGGCGAATTTATTTCTGATATAGAACAGGGGCCTGATGGATTAGTTTATTGCGCTATTAGGGGGTCAAGAGTCTACAATAGTAATCCTCCAAGGTGGAGCGGAGGTATTTTAGTTGTTGATATTGATAACCCTGAAAACATTTCAATAATTGATACCTCTTATTTAAGCTACTATACAAGCTCAAACAATGATCTCCCATACCAAGTAGTCTTAGATGTTGAATTTGATAATAATGGTAATTTATGGGTAGCCAATCCTTATTGCACAAACGGGAATAGCCCTATCCATGTTAGATCACCTGATGGTATTTGGAAGCATTTCGGTTCAAATGAGACAGAAACTAGTCTTAGTTATACGCCCATATCGATAGTTTTTGATAACTTTAATCGAACATGGGTTTCATCTTTTCAAGCTGCAGATATAAATATAGGACTTCCTAATGGGGGTATTTCAGTCTTGAATTTTAATGGTGATCCTTTTAACCCTATTAGTTTTTTATGGAATCAAATTAGCCTTAATGGAACTGTATGGTCTTTGGGAATAGGGGATAATGACAGGCTGTATTATCTTACACCATCAGGATTAAATTATTATGATTTGAAACCTGGATCCAATCCTGTTGTAAGTGAGAATTTATATCCATATTTCCCTAATATTTCTTTTGGAACCGGATCAAAAATCAACATTGATTTTCAAGGTAATGTCTGGGCTAGCTCAAGTAGTCAAGGCGTTTATGTTTTAAAAGAAAATACGTCTTATTGGCCGAATTTGGAAGGGTTTAACAGTTTAAATAGTGACTTGCTATCAGATGAAATAAGAGATATTGATTTTGATCATAAAAGAAATTTGGCATATATAGCTACTAGCAAAGGAGTAAGTGTATTAAAAATTCCTTTTGGCATACCAAAAAATGATTTTACGAATGTAAAAATTTTCCCAAGTCCTTATTATATACCATCAAATAATCCAATGATTATAGATGGTATTATATATGAGTCATCTTTTAAGGTGATGACTTTAAATGGCAGAGTAATAAGGGAAATAATATCTGGAGGAGCTTCCAAAGATGGTCAACAGTTAAAATGGGATGGTAGAGATAGTGAAGGTAATTATGTTGCTACCGGGGTATATCTCTTGATGATTTATCATCAAGATGGTAAAAATACTATCGAAAAAATTACGGTTATCAATAAAAGCTAAATAGTGACTCTTTTAAAAAGAGTATGGTTTTATTTGAAGAATAAATTTATCTCATCTACTTTTAACTTTTTCTGGTTTTGATTCTTTAAAAAACCATATTCCAAAAAACAATACACTCAAAACTGTAGCAATATTTATTAAATTTGGATCTAAACCCAAATTAAGACTTTTAATTCCTGCACCTGCAATAAACGCAAGTATTATTCCCATTAAAGATTCACCCGCTATTAATCCTGATGATACTAATATTCCATTTTGAAGTGAAGTTTCAGGATTAGAATTAGTCGTATTTTTCTTTTCTATGAAATATGCTATTAGCCCTCCAAGTAAAATTGGTGTAGATAGTCCGAATGGTAAATACATTCCAACAGCCACAGGCATAAGGTGTAATCTGAAATAGGATTTATTTTTTTCAAGAAATAAGTCACCTAGTAGTATTAACGTTCCCAATACAGCACCAATGCATACCATATCCCATGGTAAATCACCATCTCCAAAAAATCCATTGGCAAGGCTTGCGAAAAGACCAGCTTGAGGTGCAGCTAGTTCTCTTCCGCCAATTCCCCCGGGTGTATTTTCGTGTAATAATTGCATTATTGGAGCCATTACTAAAGATGCTACTCCAACACCAATAATTTGCATAATCTGTTGCCTGAATGGGCTTGCTCCGACAAGCTGCCCAGTCTTTAAATCATTACAAACATCTCCAGAGGTACAAGCTGCACAACAAACTATAGCCGCTACACCTAGTGTCGCGACTATGCCTTCAGTTCCAGAAAACCCAAAAATATATAGTAGACCTCCAGTAAAAAGAACTGCTGTTATTGTCATACCAGAAACAGGAGAGTTCGAATTTCCAACAAGGCCAACAATATAGGATGCAACTGCAGTAAAAAAGAAAGCCATTATAACCATGATAATAGTTGTCAACAAAGCAATACCTGCATTTTGAGTAATGTGGTAATAAACGCTTCCTACAAGTATTATTGCTAAAGCCGACAAAATATTAATGGATTTAGGAGAAATATTTCTTTGATTTCCTAGCTGGTCTTGATTTAAAGAAGAAGGGTTGCTAGTTTTTAAAACTTTTACTGCATCCACTAAGCCACTTCTAACTTTGTAGATGGATGATAATCCTCCAATTACCATTGCACCTACGCCAATGTACCTAATCTTAGTTGACCAGATACTCCAAGCCCCATCCAATGGATTAGAAGCATGCTCTAAGCCGCTGCCTAAAATGGGAATGCCAATTAGCCAACTAAGAGCTCCTCCAATAAATATTAGAATAGCAATGTTAAGACGAACAATAAAGCCTACAGCTACCAAAGCAGGTGATATATCACCTCCAAAAAATATAATTCTATCTCCTCTCAAGATAGCAATCTCTAAAACGCTTTTTAAAAAACCTGTAAAAGAAATTAGTCCTTTGAACAAAGCTCCAATAATAATTCCTTTGATAATACTATTTGCTTTTTTTGCATCTCCGGTATCTTGCCCAGCTTTTAAAACAGAGGCACAGGCAATTCCTTCGGGATATTTTAAGTTGCTTTGGTTAGAAACAATAAAAACCTGCCTCATTGGAATCATAAATAGGATTCCCAACAGTCCCCCTGTAAATGCAATAACCGTAGTAAGTATCATGTCAAATTCTTGCCAAATGCCAATTAAAATTAATGCAGGCATCGTAAAGATTATTCCTGCAGCAAGTGATTCCCCTGCGGAAGCAGCAGTTTGAATTTGATTTGCCTCTAATATAGATCCAGAATTAGAATTTTTAAAAAAAATACCAATATATTTAAGCGTAAGCATTCCAACTACTGCAGCTGGTATGGAAGCAGAAACTGTCATACCTGCTTTTAGTCCTAAATACACGTTTGCAGAACCCATTACAACTGAAAGTGCTATGCCTATTAAAATAACTCGAAGATTAAGTTCAAGAAGACTATTTGTTTTATTTGACATTATTCTATCCAAGAATGTGAACATAAGATAATACCTAAATTATTCTAATAAAATGCAAAGACCTATTTTTTTTAAAAGGTATATCTTAGTAATATTCATTGTTAGGGGTGCTACTTTAATCCAGATAAAGTGGCTGAGAACAAACCCTTTAACCTGATCTGGATAATACCAGCGTAGGGAGTTAATCTTGAAGCATATATTTACTTTATTTCCTTTCTTTACTACTTTTCTCTTTTCACAAATAAACGGAACGATTCTTGATGAGAGCACATTACTACCGATTTCAAATGTCAATATAACAACAAATGCCTATGGG
>JAYPLH010000131.1:0-5848 GCA_038365355.1 Fidelibacterota bacterium | reverse complement strand
CCCTCAGCAATATCTCTTTTAAATCGAACTAACTCTAAATTTTTTCTATATACATCTTTATTATCAATATCAATTACCATCACAGACTTTATTTTTTTCTCAGCTTTCCTATACCACCTTGCTGCTTTATCAGAATCCTTTTCAAAAACACCTCCGCATCCCTCACCTCCATTTAAATAATTATCGCCTAATCCTTCATACGACCTAGCCATTCCTAATGCGGCTTCAAAATCTTCTTCATTTAGAAAAAAAGCTTCATCAAATGCTTTTTCTGATTCTTCATAGTCGCACATCTGGCTATAAATAACACCAAGGTTAAAATATAAATCAGCTTTTACAATTTTATCAACCTCATTTGAAATTGCATTTTTAAAAATTGTTACTGACTCTTCTTTTTTTCCTAAATCATAGTATGTCCCCGCTAACTCCCTTAATACTTTACTATTTGATGGCTCAATTTCGACTGCCTTTTTATAATACGGTAAAATTTGCTTACTGTTTAATCCTGTCCTAGAAAGGATTTGACCTGCACTGAAATTTGCGTCAAAACTTTCTGGATTTTTTTCAACAGCGGTAATGGCAGCATCTTTAGCAGCAACTTTATCTCCCTTATCAAGATAACATTTTGCTAAGGTTGTGTACGTATTCGAATCTGAAGGTTTTATAGTAGCAGCATTCGTGAAATGATTAATGGCGACATCTAAATATTGATTTTTTTTATCTGGGTCGTTTTGGATTTTTTTAAATTGTTCTACTCCTGCATTGAACTCTTTGGCCCAATAAAATTCAACATAATTATTAACTGCATCTTTAACAGGAATAAATGATCCCCTGATTTCAATAACTTTATCTGGGTTTATATCCATTGCTCTATTGAGTAATTTTATCATGTCACTCCATTTCTCGTTTTCAGCATGTATCTCAATTGCCATTACAATAGGAATTTCAGGGTTATCCGGTTCAACAGCCATCGCCTTTGGCAGCCACTCTGCAGCTTTCTTAAAATCTGATTGTTGCAGAGCGAGTTTTGCGGTTGTGTATTCTTGACTACTGCAAGCAAAAAACACCATTACCAATAAAATATTAAAGTAACTTTGTATTGTTTTCATTTTGAGACCTGTTTTTTGATGAATTAAAGATTTAAGAATATACTAGAATATGAAAAAAATTCGCTACATTATATTAATTTTGATTTTCAAAATTAACATCGTTTAAAAAATGTTAGATCGAATTTGGTTCATCTTTTTTTTGTCAAATTGAGCCCCATTAATTTGAACTATTTCTTCAGCGAGAGCAGAACCCATTTTGCCTGAGGTTATGTAATCATTCGTTTTAAAAAACTGTGATAAAAAACCTGCGGCATACATGTCTCCAGCACCAGTTGTATCTTTGGCTAAAATTAATTTTGGTTCTATATTATTCTTTTCAAAGTTGTTAAAAACAATGGAACCTTTTTTACCTAGCTTTACCCCACCACACTTTACAATATTCATTAATCTATCTATTGACTGATCAATATCCTTAGATTGAAACATAATAAGCAATTCGGGTTGATTTGCAAAAACAATATCCACACTATTTTTTACAAATTCGAGAAATTCTTCTCTATTTCTTTCTACAACAAAAGGGTCTGCTACGTCGAAACAAATTTTTAAATTATTTGATCGAGCAATATCAACCGCTTTTTGAATCGCTACTTTTTGAGAATCTGTATCCCACATGTAGCCTGTAAAATATAAAAATGATGAGCTCATTAATAGTTTTTCATCAATGTCTTTCACATTGTATTCTCTACATATTCCTAAATGAGTATTCATTGTTCTCTCAGCATCTGGAGTAATCAAAACAACACTTGTCCCGGTAGAACCATTACCTTGAACAACTCTTGAAAACACATCATATTGTTTTATTTGGTCTAAATAAATTTCACCAAATTTATCGTTACCAATTTTACCTGAGAGGACTGAACTGACGCCTAGACCATTACAGGCAATAATGGTGTTAGGAGCAGAACCTCCTGGAAAAATTGAAGCATTTTCTATTTGCAAATAATTAATTATTTCAGTTTGCCGTTTTTTAGTCACTAGACTCATAGTGCCTTTCTGCAATTCTAAAGTTTTAATATCTTCATCGCTAACATGGAATATGATATCTACAATAGGGTTACCAATACCATAAATAGCAGGACTAGTTTTCATATTATGTTTCTATCCTAATTGTTTTTTGCTGATTTGATGCATAAAAAATAATACCATAATAAGATTTATTATAATAAGACTTTTAATTATAAATATCGTTTTAATTAATATACTTGCTCAACAAAAACTAAAAAAAGTATATTCTGTTATTATGGATACAAAAACCTTTGCAATAATTACAGATATTCATTCGAATTTAGAATCTTTGAATCAAGCAATGAAAATTATTGATGAAAGAAAAGATATTGATCAAATAATTTGCTTAGGTGATTGTTTTGCCCTAGGTCCAGAGCCTGAAAAAACTATGGCCACTCTAAAAAACATATCGAAATGTATATTTATTAGAGGTAATCATGATCGATATCTACTAGAAAAATTATGGGAGGAAGAATCTCCTTCTCTTGAAGGCATGGATCCAAATGATCCAATTTGTAAATCTATAGTTCAGAATGAAAAATGGACAGCGGATTTATTGGGACCTGAAGGATTTGATTTTTGTTCTAAAATGAAAATAGCGCACAGAGAAATTATTGGCCAAACTTTAATAGAATTCTCCCATGCGTGGTTTAAAAGAGATGATAAACCTCCATCCGTTAAGGAAGCTATTACATGGAAAAATCATGTAAAAAAGTTACACCCAAATGTTAAAAATTTTGTTTTCATTCATGGTCATGTCCATGTTCCAAGACATCAGATAATTGAAAATTTAACCATCCTATGCCAAGGAGCTACTGGACTTCCTTTTGATCGAGACCCGAGAGGATCTGTAGCCTTTTTAAAAGTGTTGGATGATAAAATAAATTGGGATGTTCATCGTTATGATTACAAAAAAGAGGCGACATCCGCCCAATTAGAAAAAAGAAAACCACCCTTTTATTCTAATCTTATGAATACTATTAAATTAGCTTCGATCCGAAATGATATTTAATACATAATTTTAACTATATTTTATAAAATCTATTTTGATTTAAATGTATTTTGATCATAGCGCAACAACACCAGTTCACCCTGATGTTCAAAATTTAATAAACATAACTCAAAAAGAAGTATATGGGAACCCTTCATCTACTTACTCCCCAGGGAAAAAAGCTCGTATATTATTAGAAAAAGCTAGGAAGCAAATTGCAAAATCAATAAATACAATACCATCTAAAATTATTTTTAATAGTGGCGGGACTGAGGCAAATAATCACGTCCTTTGGTCAATGTTAGGAAGCAATAAAAATCATGTGATCTCCAATGAAATTGAACATCCTGCAGTTACAAAAGTACTTCAAAGACTTAAAAGTTTCGGATTGGAACATTGTTTAATCAAAGTAAATAAAAATGGTTTTATCAATATTAATGAATTGAAATCCAGAATTAAAAAAAATACTGGTCTGATAAGTATCATGCTCGCAAATAATGAAATTGGAACCATTCAACCTGTAGAACAAGTTGTCAAAATTGCAAAGAAGCACGGTATATTAGTTCATACTGACGCCGTACAATGCTTAGGGAAAATGAATATTGATGTTCAAAGATTAGGTGTTGATTTTTTAAGTTTATCCGCACACAAGTTTTATGGGCCAAAAGGAGTGGGCGCGCTTTATGCCAAAAACCCAAAAATATTAAAACCGCTTATCATTGGAGGTAATCAAGAAGGTTCTCTTCGATCTGGTACTGAAAATATTCCATATATTGCAGCAATGGGATTGGCTTCTGAAATTGCAACAAAATCATTAAAAAAAAATATTTTACACATTAAATCTCTTGAAAAACAGTTTAAACAAAAATTAAAGAGTAACTTTCAGAATATAATTTTTAATGGATCTCAATCTCAAAAGCTTCCTGGCCTTGTTAGTATTTCATTCCCAAGATTTCGTTCTGATATTTTAATTATAAAACTAGACCGTGAAAAAATTTATGTTTCAAATGGATCTGCGTGTGGATCAGGACTAGTTAAACCGTCTCATGTTTTAGAAGCAATCGGACTAGATGAATCAACAAACCTTTCTACTTTACGATTCAGTTTTGGTATCTCAAATAATTTCGAAGAAATAGATACATTAGTTCATATTTTGAAAAATAAAATACTTAAATGAAAGAGAAAATTATTGTTGGTATGAGCGGAGGTGTTGATAGTGCGGTAGCCTCAGCAATTTTAAAAGAAGAAGGCTATGAAGTTGAGGGTTTATTTATGAAAAATTGGGAAGAAGATTCCGAATTTTGCCATTCAGAACAAGATTATAAAGATGCATTACAAGTTTGCGATACACTAAATATCCCACTTCGATCTGTAAATTTTTCTAAACAATATTGGGATCGCGTTTTTAAATATTTTTTAAATGAGTATGAAAAAGGTCGTACACCTAACCCTGACATCCTATGTAATACTGAAATAAAATTTAAAGAGTTTTATAACTATTCACTCGATTTAGGTGCACAACGTATTGCAACAGGACATTATGTCCAAACACAAAAATTTGAAGATAACATCATGCTATTAAAAGGAAATGACCCAAATAAAGACCAAAGTTATTTTTTACATAAATTAGATCAAAAACAGATTTCTAATGCACTATTCCCTATTGGAAAACTTAAAAAAAAGCATGTTCGAACTTTTGCAAATAAATATCGCTTTGCAAATTTTAGCAAAAAGGATAGTGTTGGAATATGCTTTATTGGGAAACGGGATTTGACTGAGTTTCTTTCAAATTATATTCCAAAAAAAACTGGATATATAGTTGATGAAAAAGGGGGGAAACTTGGTACACACAATGGAGTAATGTTCTACACTATAGGACAGCGTAAAGGCCTTGGGATTGGGGGACTCAATAATGGAAAAGATGGCGGATGGTATGTTGCTGATAAAGATATAACAAATAACGAACTTATAGCTGTTCAAGGTCACACACACCCAGCTCTTTATCATACAAAACTAATTGCTTCAAATGTTCATTGGATATCTGGAACTGATCCAAGTAGAGTCCAAATAAAAGCTAAAATACGATACAGAGGAAAAGAAAAAGCTTGTAATATTAAACAACTAGACGAATACACGATTTTAGTCTCTTTTAAAGAACCTCGTTTTGCTATTTCCCCTGGTCAATCAGTAGTTTTTTATCAAAACAATATTTGTTTAGGTGGTGCATTAATTGAATACCCTCAAAATTAAAATAAATTGTTCTGTCTTTTATTTCGGAACTTTAATACCTTTATTAAATTCAAATGGTTATGATTAATAAATTTAATTCAATTTTTGTAATATTTATTTTTACAACTCTAAATGGCCAGTTTATTTCTGAACTACCAATTAACAATACCCCGAGCAATCTTGATAGTCATCCAGAGAAATATATCGATGTAATAAAAACTTCAAATCGTTTCAATATTAACCACGGATTTTCAACATCAATGATATCTGATGGGAAAAGTTTTTATTCAGTTTCTGGAATTAACAATAATTTTTCATATAGTCTTTTGAATAATTTAACATTAAATGGTAATGTTGGTTTATTTATTATGCAATCTCCTCTTCAAAACCAAAATCCATTAATAGAACAGTTATCAATAGCGTACGATGCATCAATCACATATCAACCATTTAAAAATTCTATTTTGCAATTTCGAATTCAAAAAATCCCGCATCAAAAAAATTACTCTCCATT
>JAYPLH010000002.1:26887-32025 GCA_038365355.1 Fidelibacterota bacterium | reverse complement strand
GGTTTTGACTTTAATCTTACATCACTAGGATTTCCAAAGCAAAATCTGGGTACCTTTAAAAAGGTGATTACTCAACCTTATGGTATGGTAGTTGTTTCAGGGCCAACAGGTTCGGGTAAATCAACGTCGCTTTACGCGGCCTTAAAAGAAATAAAAAGTGAAAGGACTAACATTACTACTGTAGAAGATCCCGTGGAATATCAATTGGATGGGGTAAACCAGGTGCAAGTCTTTGAAGATATTGGTCTTACCTTTGGGTCTACTTTGAGATCCATTTTAAGACAAGACCCTGATGTTTTGTTAATTGGTGAGATAAGGGATGGTGAGACAGCTGATATAGCCGTTAAGTTTGCATTGACTGGTCATTTGGTTTTTTCCACAGTCCACGCTAATGATGCTCCTGGAACCATTACAAGATTGTTAGATATTGGAATTGCACCATTCCTTGTTGGCTCATGTTTAAATCTAGTTATGGCCCAGAGGCTTGTGAGGAGAATTTGTAAGAATTGTAAAACCGAATATACTCCAACAAATGAAGAATTAGCTCTGGTCGGACTAGATTCCAATAAAGTATCCGGGCCATTATACAAAGGCGAGGGGTGTGCAGAATGTAGAAATACAGGATATAAAGGAAGATTAGCAATTTTTGAGATGATTCCAATGGCACGAGATTTAAGAAAGCTTGTTTTTGATAATGCGAATGAGGATGAAATTCGTACTGCTTCGTTAAATAATGGTATGACGACTCTTCGAGAAGCTGGACTTGCTCGTGTACTGGATGGAACAACTTCTATACAAGAAATACTAAGGTCTACAGTAGAAGATTTATAGTGGCTATTTTTAATTATCTCACTAAGGACTCAGAAGGCAACCGCAAAGAGGGTGAAATAAGAGCAGACTCATTAGACGGTGCTATTCAAAAACTTACCTCGAATGGACAGCTAGTAATATCTTTAAAAGAAGTCGATGATACCTTTGACTTTTTGGGACCTTTTCTTGATGAAATTCAACTATCAATAGAGAAAGCAAAAAACAGAGTTCCTCTTTCAAATATTGTTTTTTTTACAAGACAGTTAGCGACAATGTTTTCTGCGGGATTAACTCTCGAGCGCGCAATACAAAGTCTAGGTGCGGAAGAAAAACATCGTAAGTTTAAAAAAGTATTAAATAGCGTAAGTGATAATATAAGAAAGGGATTAAACCTTTCGGAGTCTCTAGCAAGACACCCTGGAGTTTTTAATACACTTTTTATAGCAATGGTGAAAGCTGGAGAAGTAAGTGGTAATTTAAATGAGATACTTGAGCAGTTATCATCATATCTTGAAAACTTAGATGATACTCGTCGCAAAGTGAAGTCGGCTATGAATTATCCCATTTTTATGATTTTGTTTTTGATTGCTATGCTCATGGTCATGTTGCTTGTAATTATTCCAAAGTTTTCCCAAGTATATTCCCAGTTGGGTGCCGGACTTCCAGCTGCTACAAGGCAGATGATTGATTTAAGTAACTGGTTTGGTGCGAATATAGGTTTTCTTTCCTTTATAATTTTTCTAACCTTTTCTACTATCTGGCTTATTTCAAAGACTCAAAGAGGGGGATTTACTCTGGATACTATTCTATTGAAAATACCAGTGTTTGGTGCTCTGATTGAGCAGTCTATATTAAATAAATTTTGTAAAACTTTCGGTATTCTCATAGGTGCTGGAGTACCAGTTTTAGAAACAACTGCGCTTTTAAGAAAAGTCGTAGACAATAGAGTGTATGCGAAAGCGATTGACGATGCTTCGGATTTAATTAGAGATGGATATAATATTTCAACTGCCTTAAGGCGAACAGAAGTGTTTCCTTCCATTTTGCTTCAGCTTGCATCGACTGGTGAAGATACTGGTGAACTTGATGATCTGTTGGACAGAGCTGCAGATTACTATCAGAAGCAGGTAGATGCCCTTGTAGAAAGAATGACTACCTTAATTGAGCCATTATTAATTTTATTAGTCGGTGGTATAATCGCTTTGATGGTTGTTCTTACCTATTTACCAGTATTTCATTTGGGTTCTGCATTGCAATCGGGTCTTTAGATTGGGCTATTTGCTTCCTATTTCAGCTGGTTTTTTGTCAGGCTATCTTTTAAAGTTTCTTGTAAACTGGACCGATATAGATAATTATAAAATTAATAATAATAATTTTATATTTGAGATAATATGTCCTATACCATGGGTTTGGTCTTCCTTAAACCTTCCACTATTTGATGCAATAATTTTCTCTTTCATTACAGTCGCATTAATTGGAATCTCGTTTGTTGACTTTCATACTATGCAGATACCTCTAATTTTTGTTATGATGGGAGTTATATCGGTCTTAATAGCAATTTTTAAAAAAAGCATTTATTTATCTTCTGCTGCTTATGGTATATTTGTTGGTGCTATCATACCATTAATGATAATGGGATTGATGTGGCTCATTACAAAAAGACAGGGAATGGGTTTTGGAGATATTCAATTGGGTTTTGTCCTTGGAGCATGGTTGGGACCCATGAGAATGGCAATTACTTTGTTTTTTGCTTCTGTACTGAGTTTAATCGTTTGGATAGCCGTTTCATTAGTACATGGTTTTGATAAAAATAGAGCAATCCCTATGGGACCATTTTTATCTCTTGCAGGTACGGGTGTATATGTAGGTAGTTTCTACTATCCAGAATTGTTTCATTTATTGATTATTTGATAAGAGAGAGTGATGAAAAAAACACATTATATATTTTTAATTCTTTTTGGTTTCAATTTTTCATTTAGCGCTGAGGACAACCCTGCTTTAAAGCACAACGGGTTCAGTTTAACTAGTATTGAAAAACAAATCCATTACACCAATCCAGGTTATGAGCTCCAGCAAACTATTTATAATGGTGTATCATATACTAAGCCAGAAATAATTGGTGGAGGATCGATTGCTGAACCAGGTCAACCTTATTTACCAACAGTAACTACTTTTTATGCAGTGGAACCTGGTAAAACATTTTCTGTTCAAGCGGTTATTGAACAAACTCAAACGCATGAAAATATAGATCTTTTACCTTTTGACAGTTGGGAAAATGAATCTGATGGCACTATCGAAGAAGGAAGTGTTTATCAGCAAAATCAATTGTATCCTGAAAACATTGCTAGTGTCTCTGAACCGATAATATTTAGGGATATCGCAATGGTTCAAGTTTCGATTACTCCATTTCAATACAACCCTGTTACAAAAACTCTTGTAGCCATACAAGATATGGAAATTGAATTAATTGAAAATGGAGTGACTCAAGATACTCCTTTCATCCCACAAAAACGCTCTAGGGAGTTTGAAACACTTTATGAATCTCTTATTGTAAACTATAGTAGTCTCAACAGAGATAATATTGAGTATCAAAGACCAGCTATCTTATATGTCTTACCAAACAATATTGGTAATCTTTTTGGAACCGTTGAGCAGTTGATGGACTGGAAAAAAAGAGTGGGGTATGATGTCCAATTTGTTTCCTCTTCAAATGTAGTTAATAATCGAAACAATTTAAAAAATTATATAGATGATGCATATGAGAACTGGGAAAACCCACCAGTTCACGTCACAATTGTTGGTGATGCAGATGGAAGCTATGATATTCCGACATGGTCAGAATCCTATAGTGGTTACAATGGAGAAGGAGACCATCCATACACTACTCTTGAGGGTAATGATCCTTATCCCGAGGTATTTATAGGACGTATATCTTTTTCTACAAGTAGTCACTTAAATACAATTATAAGTAAAACAGTAAACTATGAATCAAATCCTTATATGAATGAAAATTGGTTTCAGCGTGCATGTCTTGTTGGGGATCCAAATACTTCAGGAGTTTCTTGCGTGATTACCAATGAACATATCAATGAGATATTAGATTTATCAGGTTTTGAAGATGTCAATACCGTGTATGGAGGGTCCTTTCCCAGTCAAATGGTGGCGGGTATAAATGAGGGTATTGGATTCTTTAATTATAGAGGTTACTATGGAGTAAGTGGTTTTGGTGATAATGATGTAAACGGTACTTCCAATGGTTTTATGCTCCCAGTTGCGACAGTTATAACATGCGGTACAGGTTCTTTTGCATCTGGAGGTGAATCATTAATTGAGTCCTTCATACGAGCAGGCACTTCATCTAATCCCAAAGGTTCCGTTGTATGCATTGGGACAGCTACGTTAGGAACACACACGATGTTTAATAATATTGTAGATATGGGATTTTACTATGGTACATTTATTGAAGGATTGGAAACACCCGGTGCTGCCCTCATGTATGGTAAAATGATGCTCTATCAGACCTACCCTGAAAATCCTAATGATTACTGTCATATTTTTACACATTGGAATAATCTTATGGGAGAATCCTCCTTGCAAATGTGGACTGACTATCCTGAAATGACCACTGTTACGCACTCCTATGCGGTTTCAAAAGGAACAAATTATATTGATGTTACCGTTGATAAGGAGGTAGGGCCTGTTGATAATGCATGGGTGACAATTTTGATGGACGGAGAAATATTTGAGTCTAAGCATACAAACAATCAAGGATATGCGAGGTTACCAATTACATCTTCTCAGACTGGTGAGGTATTGATTACTGTAACCAAGAAAAATCATTATCCCTATCAAAGTTCATTCCAAATTTATGATCCTGGAGTATCTGTAAATCTTGCTCCCATTCCTTTTGAAATTGACGATGATAATTCAGATAATTCTAATGGAAATGGGAACGCAACTGCCAATAGCGGTGAGACTTTAGAAATTTTCATTAATGCTAATAACTATGGTTCGGATAATGCGGATAATGTTATGGCTAACATAACTTCCAATAGTCCGTACGTTGTCATAGAAGAAGATTGGTCTTCGATTGATTTTGGTACAATTATCGCAGGAGAAACTATTGCAGGCAACACTCCTTTTGTTGTCTCTCTAGAGCAAGGTATTCCTGATGGGGTTGAGCTTGGACTACAAGTAGAATTTACAGATGGAGCAGGTAACTCTTTCAGCGGATACTTAGATATTAAAGTATCTGGTAATGACTTAAGTGCATATGACGTTGATGTTATTGGTTCCGCAAGCGATGTTTTAACACCTGGGCAATCATC
>JAYPLH010000002.1:23825-26787 GCA_038365355.1 Fidelibacterota bacterium | reverse complement strand
TATGATCAGATTAGTATTTGCTCGAATGGGTGGATTGCAATGGGTCAAACTAACATGGAATCTTTCCGCAATTACCAGATTCCAGGTGTAGGAGGTCCATCGCCCATGATTGCTGTTTTTTGGGATGATCTAAAAACATCGAATGGTGGCCGCGTTTATACATGGTATGATCAAACTGAGAAAAAGTTTTATGTGGAATGGTCAGGTGTAAGGACTTATCAAAATAATTCCTTAGAGACATTTCAAGCCGTCCTTTACGATCCTAGTTATTACATAACACCAACTGGTGATGGAGAGATTCTATTGCAATACAAAGAATTTAATAATACCTCCTATGGTTCATATAGCTGGGACCAGATACATGGAAATTATTGTAGTGTTGGTATTGAAGATCACACTATGACAAGAGGATTACAATATACATTCAATGATGAGTATCATCCCGCGGCTATGGAGTTGGGAGATGAAAGAGCTATCTTAATAACTACTCGAGGAAGCGATATTCGACTTGAGGGAGATCTTAATCATGATGAAGTTGTAGACATCTATGATCTAATGCTATTAGTTGATTACAACTTAGGATATGAGGGACAGGTCAATCCTTTTTTTGGGGATATTAATGGCGATGGTATGGTAAATGTAATGGACCTTATTTCCTTGATCCGTAGGATCATGGGTTATGTGCAATAACTAAAATTCTTTAAGTTACAAAATGACGACTATGCCCCTCCTGATATTGGGTTTTTTAGTTTTCGCCTTGTGCATAGCTGGCATTCTTGAGTATCAATTTCATCTAAAATCTCTTTCTCTTATACCCTTGAGGATTCATGTTAATGGAACGAGGGGTAAATCAAGCGTTACTCGATTAGTTGCAGCGGGACTTAGAGAAGGTGGGCTTCGAACCTTTGCGAAAACTACTGGAACCGCTCCTAGGGTAATAGATTCAGAAGGGAAAGATCGAATTATTCATAGATTGCGTTTACCTTCTATTGGAGAGCAAGTAAGATTACTAAGATATTTTTCCGTTCAAAAACCTGATGCTGTAGTAATAGAGTGCATGGCAGTTCAGCCTCAATATCAGTGGATAGCTGAGCACAAAATGGTGAAATCACATATTGGAGTTATTACAAATGTTAGACCGGATCATTTGGATGAGATGGGCCCCACAGAAGAGGATGTAGCTCACTCGCTTTGTAACACAGTTCCTGTAAATAGTGTTTTGATAACAGGCGAAGATCAAAAACCTGATATCTTAAGAGAAGTTGCAAAACAAAATGGCACTAAGTTTATTAAGTCAGATGAGTCATCTATTCAGAAAAAAGAATTAGATGGCTTTAGCTATATGGAGCATCCGGCAAATATCGCTGTTGCATTGGATGTTTGCAAACAAGTAGGTGTAAATCGATCTACTGCACTAAAAGGTATGCATAAGGTTCAACCAGATGCAGGTGCGCTTGTTGCTTGGAATCTCGATATAGATAACAAAAATGTTCGGTTTGTTAATGGTATGGCTGCAAATGACCCTGTTTCGACTCTTCAAATTTGGAATTTTATCTCAGAGAAGTTTGTTACTGATGGAGAGACTACTTGTATTTTTTTTAATTCTAGAGATGATAGACCCGTTAGAACTAGGCAAATGATTGAATTAACTTTTGAAAAAATAAAACCAGATTATTTTTTCATTCGCGGTGATAAAGTACAAAAGATAATTGATACTTTTGAGAAGAATTTATCAAAAACCAGTGTTGAGATTATTGGTTTAGAACAACCATTGGAAGACGTTATATCAAGTTTGAAAAATTTGCCTAATAATTCTTTGGTCTATGCTATAGGAAACCAAGTTGGTGCTGGCCAAGAGATCTTAGAAAATATTGCGAGGCTAAAGAATAATGGCTGAAGTAACAATAGGGCTTGGAATCATTTTGAGTCTTGTATTATCTGAAACTCTGGGGGTTACTGCAGGTGGAATTATTGTGCCAGGCTATATTGCCTTGTATTTGCATCAACCTTTTCAGGTTGTTGTTACTTTATTAGTAGCTATTATTGTTTGGGCAATTATTCAAATTTTAGGGAAAAAAGTGTTTCTCTATGGGAAACGTAGAATAGTTTTGGCTTTAGTTCTGGGATTCTTTTTTGGGTTTTTATCTAGAAACTTTATCCTTTTTAACCAAGATATGGTTTCGATTGCAGTTATTGGAAATATTATACCTGGATTAATCGCAAATTGGATGGATAGACAAGGGGTTATCAGAACTACTTCCGTTGTAATTCTAACTGCTGTAATGGTAAAGCTTATGATTATTATACTCTTTGGTGGGGATCTGTTTGAACAACTATAAAAAGAAACCATTTATTCCTGCGATTCAAAAAACATCTACTCTTGTTTTGTTATCAGCTTTAGCTCTTTTATGTTTTATTGTAGCTGTAAATTTTAAAATTATAGAAAAATCATCATCTTTCGATCAAAAAGTAGTTGCTGCGACATTAATGTCGGAAGCAATGCAATTATTGAAAAATTATCGAATGGAGGAAGGTGTTTTTGTTGATATTGAAAACGATCCAAATGAAACAGGTATGGTAGGAAGTCCTTTCAGTTTAATCACAACTGATGAGGGTGATCTAGATTCAAAACTAACTACATTAGATCCTAATTTTTCTGCTGTAGTTGTCGATCTTATGAGTCAATTAAATCTTCAAGAAAGAGACACAGTTGCAGTATTAATGACAGGATCTATGCCAGGAGCTAATTTAGCAGTATTATCGGCATGCCAAGCAATGGGTATTACACCCATTACTATATCAAGCTTAGGTGCTTCTCAATGGGGTGCAAATCAGATTGATTTTACTTGGTTAGATATGGAGTCTATATTAGTTAAAAACGGGTTGTATAACTCACAAAGTGTAGCAGCCTCTATTGGAGGACGCAATGATATGGGCCGTTTACTTTCTCCTTCTGGAAGGA
>JAYPLH010000002.1:0-23725 GCA_038365355.1 Fidelibacterota bacterium | reverse complement strand
GCCTCTATTGGAGGACGCAATGATATGGGCCGTTTACTTTCTCCTTCTGGAAGGAAAATAATAACTGATAATATTTCTTTTCACAACATTCCATTAATTAAGAATAATAGATTAGCTGAGAATATTAAAACAAGGATGAAATATTACTCACAACTTCTACCGATTAGTCGTTATAAAGCTGTAATTAATGTTGGAGGAGGGGTAGCGAGTTTAGGCACAAGTTTTAATTCAAAGTTAATACCACCAGGTATTGTGAAAAGATCTGATCTAGCAAACATCAACCGTCCTGGAGGTATTGAAGGTGTCTTTTCAAAATTCATAAATTTAGGAGTGCCAGGTCTTCATATTTTAAATATAAGGCCTCTCACAGAACAGTTTAAAATACCATTTGCTCCTATCCCTGCTCCTGAAATTGGAACTGGAAGTTTGTATGCTATAGAGCGCTATAGTCTTATTGTAGCTGCAATATGTCTGCTTGTTGTTTCAGGAAGTGTGTTGATTGTGGGTGTCCAAAGTAAAAGAAATATTAAACAACATTTAATGCAACATGAACCAGATAGCTTACTATAAATTTTTTATATTTTCGTTATTGCTTCTTGCCTTCCCGCTAGAAGCGAAATTATTGAAACCATCACAAGATGGTGAAAAAAAAGAAATTTTGATCATAAATGGGAAAAGAAGACTGTACTATCCAGTGCAAGCTGAAGGTATACATTATTCTGTAAATGGCCCTACAAGGTTAGAATTCATTTCAAGGTACCCAGTATTAAAGAAAAAAAATAAAAGCAATCCGTATAGCTATCGAATTATTGTAGATGATCAGGATACAATCATTGTTAATCACAAATATAAAGTCCAAAAATCAATTAAATCAGTTCAACACCCAAAGCATAAGTATACATATTCTGGTAATTATTTTATTAACCTTAGTTCTGGGAAACATAAGGTCGTTATTCTTCCGGAGAAAAAACTTAAATATCCTGTACTTATGAGAGTGTTGTCAAAAGAATTTGGATCGGTAACAAAGGAAAAGAAAATTTTACAGCCAATGGTTCATCAAAATTCTTTAAAACTACAAGTTGGAGAGGATTTAGTATCTTATTTTGAATGTACATCTAAATATCCACTAAAAATTGAAGCGAATGGGAAAAAGACTCTTCGCATCATGAGTAGACTTCAATTTTCTGACTCCATGGGTCAGGAAGAATCATATCGAATCAAAGTAAAAGAAAAAAATAAAATTATTGGAACATATTATTTTAATACGGAAAGATCGTCAAATACACAAATTTTAAAGCGAATGGATAAGGTGCCTGGAAAATGGAGAACTTGTGAAATAAATGTTCCAAAAGGTAGGCATCAATATTCCATTGAAATTCCAGATAAGGATAAAGCTGTACTTACACGTTTTATACTTTACTAATGACATTAAATAAAAACATATATATTCCTGTTATTATGTTCGCATTGTTAAATGCTAATACTCCTTGGGATTATACTTTGAGCCTGGGAAGTGGATATGATAGTAATGTGATGCGATTTTCTGCTGAAGAGATTGATAATGCTGGTCAAAGGCCAGAAATATTAGGAAGCTCATCTCATTTTGATAGTTTTGTAAATAAAATTGGTTTATCATTGAAAAAAGATTTATGGGTTTTAAAGAATAAGAATGTTTCAGTAGGTTCAAAGTTTTCTATTTCAAGTTATGCGAATACTCCTGAGAAGAGATATTGGTCAGGGAATTTAAACCTTATATATAAGTGGGGCGCGTATAAAAATGTAAAATATTCTATAAATCATCTAGATAAATTTTATTTAAGACATTACATAAATAAAGATATTAGCAATAGTATGCTGGAAGCGTGTTATTTTTCAGATCGAGATCAATCTTTTGCTCTAAGTCATAGATTTACGAAGTATTCTTGGGGAACAATAGGGGTTGGTTTTCTTCAAAGGTACTACACAGAACCCTTTACAGAATTTGACTTGGATATTATTTATTATAAGGCAAGGCTTAATCTCAAATTAAAACGATTTGGAACTCTTGGTTTTCAAGTAAATCAAGGGAGGGCAGAAAATGAATCGCATTTGGGAACTAGGAGGCCTAGTAGCTTTGATAGGTCGTATGATACTCAAGAATTTTTTATACCATTAACCATAAAATATGGATTGCCTTTTATTCAATCTTTTGGCTTCGCATATAGATCAGAAAAAAGAGTATATGATGCTGAGGATCCAAATGATGTATTGCATGCCGGCCGTAGTCATAATGATAAAAAATTCAGTTTGTGGTTTCGTAAAAATATTGGCGAAGATGTTTCGATTAAAATATCAAGCAGGCTTCGATCAAGAGAGACTGACTCAGGATACGATTGGGTTAGCGATTTGAAAAGTTTTAATCAACTACAATTTTGGATTAACATAGAATGGGATTTGGTTTATGATCAATATTAAAAAAATAAGTATAGTAATTCTTCTTTTTCTGCAAAATTGCATGGAACCAGATACGGAGAAACTATGGGGTATTTCTATTGAAAATATTTTTGAAACAAAAGGTTTTGCTCGATCTGTAATAGTTGAGGGCTCTAGAGCTTATGTTGCTGCTGGGCAATCAGGAACTCAAATATGGGATCTTGAGGAAAACACACTTTTAAAGGATTTTACTGGTTATGAAGAGGGTGGAACTTTTTTGGAGTTCCAAGACCTTGCTTTGATAGGCCGTGATCCAGTCAATAGTTTATTATTCCTATCAGAATCAAATCAGGATGTTAAAATTTTTCACTTGGATGAAACAGATAGCCTTATTTATCGAAACACAATTATGAGTGCTCGCACAAAAGATTTTGTTTCATTTCCATCCATCCAGGATCAGTTTGTAATGTATTCTGCGGATAATGATGATGGTTTGAAATGGCATTTTTATAATCTAGATAGCACTAGCTCATTTGGAATAGAGTTCATAGAATGGACTCCTTACGGAGGATCAGAAATTTACACACCTGGAAAACCACTAGGTATTGACTCAGATGGAGAAAGTTTGATAGTGATGGCTGTAGACCAACTAGGAGTTGAATTGTTATCAATTGATTCTTTGGGTGCAGATCCGGTCTTAATTGGAAGAGTAGATACTCAGGGAAATGCTGAAAAGGTTACGCTTACCTCCTCGGGTGTTTTTGTTGCTTGTGATAATGCTGGTGCTGCCTACATACCCATAGAAAATTTTGGAACTGCAAATCCAGCTAATTCATTTGGTACGGATTTCACAGTAGATCATGTAGCTGTTCATAACAATATTGCAGCTCTATCGATAGGATCCCGTGGTCTTGCTTTGTATGATATTTCAGATCCTGAATACCCAATTGAAAAAGGTGTTTTTCCAATAGGTTATACTTATATGTCTGCCTTTTGGGAAGGTAAATTATTGGTATGTTCAAGAGAAGGTTTACAATTAATTGCCATTGCTCAATAAATAAAATTTTTAATAAAGGGAAAAAATGAATATCAAATTATTAATTGTTTTGTGTTTTTCAACGCAAATTTATGCATCTGGATTTAATGATAATGATGGTGCACCAATTCGACAAGGAGTACACATTGAGTGGTATCGTACTATTGCTCCTGGATACAGTGGGGAGGGAATTTTCGTTTGGTCGGATACCAGATATGGAATGCGAAACATATTTGCACATAAGATCGATCAAGATGGTAACTTATTATGGGGAGATGAAGGAACCGTTGTTACCGATTTACCAGGAAGGCAGGAAGATCCCGTTGCTATTACAGATGGGGCAGGTGGAGCCTTTATTGCCTGGGTTGATTATAGATTTGATGCACAGGGAGATATCTTTTTTCAGCATGTTGATAATACCGGAGAAATATTATTGGACTCAAATGGAGTAGCCCTTGCTCAGGTAGAAGGAAAACAGATTACAATCAATATGTGCACAGATAGTTTAGGGGGAGTATTTATTACATGGCAAGATAAGCGAAGTGGAGTAGATGATGATATATACGGAACTCATGTTTCATCTGATCATGTAATTGTTGCGCCAGGAAACGGCGTTCCAATTGTAACAGAGGGCGGGAACCAGAATGCAAAGACGATTGAATACGCTGGTAATAATCAAGCCTTTATTGCCTGGGCAGATTTTAGGGAAGGGGCAAATGCTGACATATATGGTCAACGATTAAATATGGATATGACAGGCACATTTCAAGATAATGGATTTCCCATTGCTGCTACAAATGAACAAGAATTAAAACCCAGAGCTACATATATTAACAATAATACATCTTTTTTAGCGTGGAAGAGAGGAGATGAAAATTCTAAGGTTCTTTATCAGTTCATAAATCAGGATGGTATGGTTTTTTCTGATCCTAAACCAATTTCTAATAATTTAGCCCTTCAGACTGCTCCAAGGGTTAAAAGAAATAGTCTTGGAGAGGTTTTTGTAAACTGGAAAGATTTAAGAGATGATCCGATTGACGGAGATCAGTATTTTCAAAAAATCAATGTCTCGGGGGATCAACAATGGGGCGATGGGATAAGATTGGATCCAGTAAATGATGTTGACTTTAGTGCTAGGTTTACTGCAAACACACAGGGTGGTGTAAGTGTGGTTTGGGAGAGAGGAACTTTCCCTGATGTTGATATCTTTTTTCAAAATATTACTTCTGAAGGTAGTTATAGTTTAGCTAGCCCATATGCTATCTCTGAGAATGAGGGTTATCAATTTTCGCCAATTCTGAGTGGTAATGAACAAGATGGAATTTTTGCTATTTATGCTGATCAGGGGTCAGGAAGTATAGATCTGGTGGTTCAGAAGTTTAATTCAAATTTTGAACCTGAATGGGGTGAAACAGGTTTGGTTGCCATGGCTGGATTGGATGGAGATGTAAATTATACCAAAACCTACCGGTTAGGAGACCAAAGTTTACTTCATGTGTGGGAAGATAACAGGGCTTCAAAGAAAATATATGGTAATAAACTCATCAATTTGAATCCGTCTTATTCAAATGGAATAAAAATTTCATTTGGTGATAATTCCTCTTCTGAAACTGACTTTTCCTTGCCGGTTTTCCTCAATGCTTCTAGTGGAATGTATACAGCTACATTTGATGGGTCGTCCTCTCCAAAGTTTATTCGTATCAATCGTTTGAATGAAGATCTAACCAATGCATGGGACCCATCTGGGGTTGCACTGAATGCAGTTTTTGATATGAGAAGTGCAATGTTAGTTGAAACATCAGACGGTGTTGGTTGTATGTGGTCAGAAAGTAGAGGCTTCAATTATGATATTTATTATCAAAAATTAGATGTAAATGGAAACTTCACATTAGATGATAGTGGAGTAGAACTTGTGAGTTCTAATGCGGATGATTATATGATGTCTGTAGTTCCTACTCCCGATGGAAAATTCATGATCTTTTGGATGGAAGATGCATGGCCTGCTTCATCTTTGAAGTTTACTAAAATTGATTCGGAAGGCAACATAGAAATCGGTTGGAACCCAAATGGAAATAGTTTAAGTAATCCGTCATTTGACTCAAGAAACCTTACAGTTAAATCCGTTGCTGACGAGAGTGGAGTGCTTGCTATTTGGACTCAAGATGGAAACTTTTCCGACATTTATGCACAAATGATAAGTTGGGATGGAGAAGCTCTTTGGAATGAGGGGGGAATAGCCGTTTCTGAGGCTGATAATGATCAGGTTAACTTTTCTTTTGAGTTCAATGAATCTAAATCCCACGCGTTGGTTACTTGGGAAGATTATAGGAATGGAACAGATTTTGAAATTTTTGGAGAAGTAATAGATCTAGAATCTGGTTCTTCAAACAATCAAGATGTTCAATTCTCTAATGACACTACGAATCAATACAATCCAACAATGGCGCTTGTACAAAATAATGAGTTCTTGGTTATTTGGGAGGATGAAAGAGGGTACTATAATGCTGATCCACTTTTGATAAATGGAGTAGATTTATACGGAAGCGGTTATATTATTGGACAGGGAATGACAACAAATGAAAACGGAATTCCAATTTGTATTGCCTACCATAAACAACAAAGTGTGAATATAACTAAGCATGTTGGAGAAGAGTACTTTCTAGATTGGGTTGATTATAGAAGCTCTGGTAAAGAAGATCTAGCAAATTACTATGGAAAAACTTTAATGAAAGCTACTCTGCTTTCCTCTCAAGCAAACTGTAGTGATTGTACAGTTCCTAAGCGGTTTAATTTGGAATCAGCGTATCCAAATCCCTTTAATGGGCAAATATATTTTGATTTCAATATACCGGGAAAACAGTCTGTTACATTTACAATATATGATTTGTCAGGTAGGAAGGTATATGAAAGGTTAATTCTTCCTAGCTTTGGAGGAAAACAAAGAGTACTCTGGGATGGATTTGATGACAGTGGCAATCTGGCTTCCAGTGGGGTCTATCTTTATAAATTTACATCAAATAAAACAATAGCTAAAGGTAAGATAACTTACTTAAAGTAAAATATGAAGATTATAGTTAGTTATTTTCTTTTTACCGTGCTCGTTGCACAGTCTCTAGATGATCGTTATCACTCTGTGGAGGAAATATATGGAGTTTTAGACTCTTTAGATCAAATCGAAGAGATTAGTGATTATTTTCATCTAGACACTATCGGTTTTTCCACTCAAGAAAACATTCCAATACTTGCAGTAAGGATCTCTGATAATGCACATATGAAAGAAGATGAGCCTAGAGTTCTTTTTATTGGTCAAGTACACGCAGAAGAAATACTGGGTGTTGAAATTGTTATGGATTTGATTGACGATTTGTTATTTCCTGATCCAAGTATATTATCTCATATGAATATTCTTAAACAATATCTTGATATTTGGTTAATTCCTACTGCAAATCCTGAGGGTCTAAATGTTGTTCATGAAGAATTAGACTTTAGCTATAGAAAAAACAAAAGAGATTTATCACCAGAGGGTCCTTTCCCCAATAATGCATTTGATTATGATCCTTCTATTGGTAATGATATTGATGGCGTGGATTTAAATAGGAATTTTAGTTTCAATTGGGCCTTTGGAGATACCTTCCTAGAGCCAGATAATTCTGACTATGCCTCCCACTATGACTATTATAAAGGTGAAGAACCATTTTCCGAGTCGGAGGCTAGGGCAATTAGGGATCTTGCACTTGAAAATGATTTTGTTTTTTCCATTGTATGGCATAGCTCTCGTTCAGGTAACCTATCTGAAAAAGTATTTACATCATGGAAATGGGAAGAAGTAAAAGAGTCTCCTGATTTGGGAATCATGAAATCTATTGCTGATTATTTTGCTGGAAATATTAGTACTGAAGATGGGACCAGTACCTATCTTTCTGTTTTTAGTGGTTCTAGGAATGGAAAGTTGCATGATTGGTTCTATAGGGAGACAGGGTGTATACAATATTTAGTGGAGTGCGGAACTTCAAATCTCCAACCAGACAGTACATTAATTGAAAATACGATTGATAGAAATAAGCCAGCAATGGTATATCTAATGGATAGGGCTATTGGCTATTATGCAGATGCAGCGCAAATTACGGGTAGAGTTTTTGACGCTACCACAAATCAACCTCTGGAAGATGTAATTGTAGAAGTGGAAGAGCACACTGGCTCAATCCTTAAACCTAGGTTAACCAATGAATTTGGACGATTTAGAAGGATATTAGATGTAGGGTCTTATAACTTTTCTTTCAGAGCAGAAGGATACGAAGAGCAGAATATACTTCTTGTTGCAAATAATAGTGGTATAACTGAACAAAATATTTATTTAGATCCTTCAATTGGTCATCAAGTTAATATTCGACTTTTGCATGATGATTTTGCAGTTTATACTATTGCTGGACTGATTTCAAATGAATATGGTATGACTGAAATTGAGATTTCTTCAGGTGATAACTATTTTGATCTCAAGGAAGGAACCTATCAAATAGAATTTGTTATGGATGGTAGTCATGTTCCTTGGGAAAAGACCGTTTTTATCAATTCAGATAAAGAGTTCAATGTTATTTATGAATCATCATCGCCTATTTTAGTCAATAATGAATCTATTTTAGATAATAGTGTTGGTCCGTGGTGCATTGAAAACGGAAATATGTTGAAAACTCAGAGCAATACATATTACTCTAATGGAGATGCCCCCCAAAGTGTGCAGTGGATTGAATCTGACCTGATAGATGTAAGCGGGACGAATCGTTTGGTTTTATCTGTATCCCATAGATATGAAACAGAGTGGGACTACGATCCCATTTCAATTTCATTTTTAGATATCAATGATAGTTTGCTTGCTTCTAAATCATGGACGGGAGATAATTGGGATTCCATACAACAAGATTTTCTTACTGCTGAAACAGATAGTGTCTTTAATTATGTAAAGTTATTGTTAGAATTTTCCAAAGATGAGACCGTTAATTACAGGGGTTGGGAAATAGAATCACTGGAGCTGTTTCCAGTGTATGACAATTATTTAGGCATCGAAGAAAATAATAGTAAAAATATGCCTAAAATTCCACTTAAAATTCATTCCTTATTCCCAAATCCATCCTACGGAAAATTTCAGTTAGGGTTATCAAATTTTACTGGAGGTGAGGCAGTCATTACTGTTTTTAATTTATTAGGGCAAAATATACTATCAAAAAGCTTTTCTGATTTAAGACCGGGGAGTCACCAAATTCGTTTAGATTTAAATGATCTAAATGGTTTACCTTTAGGATCAGGTGTTTATTTTATTCAATTCGAATCTCTTAAAGAACAGGCAATAAAAAAATGTATTATATTAAAAAATTAGTTCTCACAATTTTAGCAGTAAATATTTTGTTCGGAACAAATCTATCTTTTCGTGGCAATACTAAGGATCAGATAATAGCACAAAAGATACCTTTAGCTTTCTCAAATATGATTTTAAATCAGTACGATATTTTAGATTCTCAAATTAACCCTCAGAGAGGTAGTTATTTAATTATAGCTCCGGATGGTGTTACTACATATCTAGATGATTTTATTTCTTTTAAAAAATCGCAAGGATTTGATGTGTATCTACGGTCTTTGTCAGAATCTGGATCAAATGCTACTGAAATAAAAAATACTATATCCAATATTTTAGATACGGATCCAATGTTGGAATACGTTTTGCTTATTGGTGACGTAGATGGGTTTGCAGAGTTTCCTTCATTCTATTATGGTCCAGAGAATGATGTTACTGATCAACAGTACACTCATCTTTTAGGGAATGATGTTATCCCTGATGTATTTATAGGCAGACTCTCCATTGATTCTCTCTCTGAATTGGCTGTAATTATGTCCAAAACAATACAATATGCTAGAGATCCTCTTGCATATGATCAAAATTGGTTAGGACGTGGTCTAATTACTGCAGGAAATTATGCAAATACATATCCCATCCCGATAACTCCTAAATGGACATCCTATTGGCTTAGAGATGAATTGTTAGAGTATGGCTATAATGAGATCGATACTGTGTTTTACCCACCTTTACAACAAGGTGCTCCTTATATCATTCCAATTATAGATGAAGGAGTTGGGATTGTGAATTATAGAGGGTGGGGAGATGCAAATGGTTGGCATTATCCTGAATTCCATGTTGACGATGTGAATGATTTGAATAATGGTTGGTTGACTCCAGTATTCTTTAGCTATGTTTGTAATTCAAATGATTTTGCTAACAATGTGGATCCTTGCCTTGCTGAGGCAGTGATTCGTGGAGGGACACCTTCTGTGCCGAAAGGAGGTGTTGCCTTTATTGGTCCTTCTGATTTACACACAAGCACTAAATACAACAATGTTATTAATGCTTATATGTATGATGCCATGCTGAATCATGATGTAGTCGAGCTGGGTCCTGCTATGCAGGCTGGGCAGGCAGGGTTAGTAAAAGAGTTTCCTGCTCAAAGTGGTCCAGGTGAAGCACAAGAATTTTATGCAAATGTTTACAACATACTAGGCGATCCTTCTTTGCAGGTTTATTTGGATACTCCTAGTGAATTTAATTTCAATATTGCTCCTGTGTATAGTTCGGAAGGGTTTTTTGATTTATCTTTATCATCGTCAAATGGTGCTCCAGTGTCTCAGGCTGTAATTAGTATTATGAATGATGGCGATATTCTTGCTAAAGGATTAACTGATTCGAATGGAAGATTTATTTCTTCAATAAATGTTGAAAATTTGACAAGCGTTGAGGTTTATTCTAACAAAGGTGGATTTGTTCAGGGGCACACGAATGTTGTGATTGAAGAAAATATGAGCACTCTTGTTTTAAGTAACATTGATATTGTTTCAGAAAATGGGAATGATACTCCAGTATTATCTGAAGATATAAGCATGAACTTAACATTTAAGAATGATACAAATACTGATTCAGAACCAATGCAATGTGAATTGGTATTTATGGGAAATGTATTGCCTAATTTATTTTCTTTTGACATACCTTCTATTTCTCCTAATACATCTCTAGAACTTCCAAGTGTTAATTATACTTGTTATGGTACAAACGTGGGAGGGAACATACTGGCAAAGATTCAAGATGGAAATGGTATTACTTTGTTTACGTTTGCCATTGAAATTGATGAACCCGTATTTGGAATTGAATTTGTTGATTCAGGAGTTCCTGAATCAGAATTTAGTCCAGATCTATTAGTCACAAATTATTCTGAAGGTTTTTACGAAGATGTTTGGGTTGATATATCTCCCCTATCTGAAGGAGCTTCCGTTTCCTCAAATGGATCCTCAAATATTTTATCCAATTTTTCACCTTTTGGGTCAATTAGTCGAGAAATAAATCATATGGTTTCTCTAGAAAATGTCTCTTTTGGAAGCGAGATCACTTTTCGCATTGATTTCCTTAAAGATGGTATCATTTTTTTTACTAAAGATGTTCCGATGCATATAGATACACCAACTTCTAATTTTCCCGTAGCTCCAAATAATTATGGTTATTGGGCATATGATAATACAGATGTTGGTTTTTCTGCTTCACCGGAATTTAACTGGGTTGAATTGGATCCTGAATATGGTGGGAATAATGGAGTTCACCATCAATTAGACGACGACGACCATGTCGATCTAGAAATCCCATTCCCATTTCAGTATCATGGAGTTACATACGAAAATATCACGGTTAATTCCAATGGATGGGCATCCTTTGTTCCATGCGATATTGATTACTTTTGGAATATGTCTATACCCATGTATATGGGGCCAAAGGCCTTATTAGCTCCTTTTTCAGATGACCTTGAAACTATTGACACTAATGGAGATGGAGAAATTGATAGATGGATCAACGTGTATTCTTGGTATGATCAAGAAAACGGCAGATTTATTATTGAATGGTCACGAGCCTTAAATGGTTATGATGAAATCACGGAAGAGACTTTTGAAATTATTTTATATAATCAAAGTGCTATGCCCACTGAAACAGGAGATGGCGTTATCGATTTTCAATATTTGCATGTAAATGATGTTGATGTCACTAAAAACTATTCAACAGTCGGAATTGAGGCACCCGATAAAAATTATGGTCTTCAATATGTTTTTAATAATGTCTATTCTGCAGGGGCAGCACCGTTAGCTGATGGATTGGCTATTCGATTTACTACTGAATCTCCAAATAATTATGTTGCTCCATTAAATGTAGATGAAAATATTGTGGTGGATGAATTTCAATTGGGTAATGCATACCCAAATCCATTTAATCCTGAAACAAGTTTTAATCTTGTGATTCCAAATAGCAGTCAAGTGTCGATAAGAGTTTTTGATATTTTAGGAAAACAAGTGTCTACAATACATCAAGGAGTTCTTGTTAAAGGGCATCATCGATTTACATGGAATGGGAAGAATAACCAGGGCATCTCACTAAGCTCAGGTACGTATTTTGTTATGGCCAAAAATGATAAAAATGTTAAAATTCAAAAACTATTAATGTTGAAATAATGAAAGAAATTAAAGTATATACAACTTCATGGTGTGGACCTTGTAAAATGGCCAAGAGATTACTAGATGAAAAAAATCTTGATTACACTGAAATCGATATCGAGGAAAAAGGTTGGAGTAGGGAAGATTTATTTAAAAAAACAGGTGGTAGAACAGTTCCGCAGATTGTGATTGAAGGAGAAACCATTGGTGGTTATGATGACCTGATAACTATGGAGAACCAAGGGAAGCTATAATATTGGATAAATATATTATACATTTTTTCAGGGCCTTTACAACCGTAGTGGCCCTGTTTTTTTTTATAACCTGTGCTAGTAATAAAAAACCATGGAAATTCAGTGATATTCATTCGTTAGATGTAAGAGTTTTAGATACTCAAGAATGGTTACTTAACACCAAAAACGATATCCGAGTATTAAATACAATAATGAGACCTCAGCTTGCGTATTATTTGAAGAAAGATTTTCGAATTTATGAAAAATTAGATGCGCCGTTTGATAAAATAAAAACAAACGTTCGATTTATTGATAGCACTCACAAATCCATGACAAGATTAATTCGTAAGATGAAAAAAACATCATCGGATAGTTTAGATGATATTCCGGAAGACACAACTGTTAGTTACAGAAGATTATTCAATGACAGTAGGGAAAGGATAAAAGATAGTAAGGGTAATTATTATAAAAATATTAAAAAATTAAAAAAAGCGTTTAAACCTACAAAACAAGTCTTATTTTTTATTGAAGAGGAATGCGCCCCGTATAAAAACTCAATTTATGATTTGCAATACAGAAGAAAAATGGAGCAAGCCAATATCAATCGTTTTAATCGAAAACTAAACGAGGCACTTTTTAATAATCCTGATACATTTTATTCAAAAAAAATTATTGATATATCGAAAAAACTAGAATCCTATAGAATAAAGCTAGACTCTTTTGAATACTTTTTATTGAATATGGAAGATCTGTTAAAAAAAGAGATGGGTGGTTCGGTTGTATTAATTCCAAAAAAGGAAATGCCACCCAAATTTGTAGAGAAGTATGAAAAAGGAAAAAAAGAATATGTTGAAATTTTAAAGGATACTCGCAAGATAATAGAATCTATTTAAATTTCGTTATTCATCCTTTAAAAAAATAATTTTATGTCTAAGAGTTTTTTCCTCCCCAGAAGCCTCAATAAAATACAGTCCACTAGATACTCTCTTCCCATTCATATTTAAACCATCCCAAATTAAATTATTAAATTGTGAGTCTGTGTAGTTCTTTGTATATGCCCATACTTTTTGTCCAAGTATGTTATAAATAGTTGTTGCGATCTCTTGTCCATTTATTACCTCTAAATTAATGGTAATTGGTTTTCCAAAAGAAGGATTCGGGAATGGTTTTTTCAAAGAAAAGTCTTCTGAAAATCCATCTCTTAATTCTATAGTATAGTCCCAGTTGTTTTCTTCAAAACCAATAGCTGAAATAAGTAGAGTTATCCATTCTAAATCCATTTCGGTATCTATATTAATTTCATTTCCTGATTTTATTGACCATTGATCTTGATCTTTTACCTTTGCGATGGAGGTCATAGATAAATTATTTCCATATGGTATAATCTCTATTTTAACTGGATCTGAAGTGTGAATTTTATAGTAGATTGTTTCAAAAAGATCTAAACTGAAATAGGAATCTTCCTGGGGAATTCCTTTTTGATAAAAAATATCTTTTTCTAAAGGATACCCACCCGCTGAACGATATCCATCTGCTTCCTCATATGAATATAGTCCTGCATTTGTATTCATGATTTTATTTGCTATTCTCATTTTCAGATAGGTTTCTTCAAAAGATGATCCCAAATCACTCAAAGCTGCATTAATAGATTCTATGCTGTTATCTTGAATTGGACTTGCCAATTCATGTGACTTTTCCCAGCACAATCTAATTGTATTCGGCCCTCCAAGGTGTTCGTCAATATATTGAAAAAAAATAAAGGATCCATACATGTGACTACTCTCATCATCGAGCGACTTATTTATATTAGAAAACCAAGAAGATATGTAACGATAATGATCATTTACGTTGTTGTAGAGTTCATCTTCACTCCAAACTGCAGTGGCTTCCATGAACCAAAATCTTTCATAACAATTATAGCTAAATTGAATTGCATGAAAAAACTCATGTACTGCAGTAACCTGGACATTCTCCAATTCGGTATGTTCACTAAATTGCGAACCATCATAATTATTTCGCATTTTAATGTAGCTTACACAAGCAGGGCTACTAACCGAAGTATTTTTGGTGTACGTAATACCAAAATAATAAGTTGGTAAGTTTTCAACAAATACATCATAAAGAATATCATCAGAAGCTGGATCTGAAACTGGAGCAGAAAAGTTCAGTGTATCAATGTAAAAAGAATATACCTCTTCAAAGACCTCCGCCATTTGGAAAATGTAGTTAGGATCAGAAATAGCATCAGTTCCTTCATTCGTATAATGAAATCTAAAATGTTCCGATTCAAAAACTAGATCTAAGTCATTAGGAGTGAAGGTGCTTATTTCTCCATTTTGGGATAAAATCCCTAATTGCTCCAAATTTTTAATCTCAGATGTGGTTAAGCCTTCAGTTCCATTACGAATAATGTTTGTTATGTGCGTTGTTGCATGAATAGTGTTATCCTCTCCAAAAAGGATATCATAGGATTCTTTTGTTGAAAAATTAGTTTTTAAGCCCGATGCATTTACCGAACACAATGTTAAAATACTAAGGATCCAAATCATCTAATTTATCTTTATACTTTAAACGGATGTAAATGCCCATACAAATAAATGCGACGGCCCAAAATATTGCATAGAAAACCATATAGCTCATCAAAAATCCTTTAATATTAAATCCAGTAAAAATGTCGCTACAACTATTGATACACCCGCAATTGTTTGGGGATTATTCAATACTTTTTCTTCTTTTAATATTCCAGATAAAGTTAAACCTATTCCAGAAATATTAAGCCATGTTCTGGTGCCTCTTGATAATCCGGTGTTTTGATTATGGTTTACAACAAATTCATCTTTGTTTTTATTTGCAAAAAATTTTGTTGAGAAGTGAAGAGATGTTGTGATGGTATTTGTATTTGGATTTAGAGAAAAATTGAATTGTTCAATAGATTCTCTAGATTTAATACCTAACTGAAGGGATTCTTCATTTTCAATCATTTCAAAATCAAGTATGTTGCTGTCTATCTCTTTTAGTAATTGTTTGCTTTTCATCATCCTACATTGGTAGAGAGTAATGTAGAACCAATCATTTTGTGATTGCCAACCAGTAAGATTTTCTGCATTGGGAAGTGAGTCCACTTTCAAATAAACAAGAATTCCATTTGCTTTTGAGTTAACATTTACAGATTCTAGAGAATAGTATTCCGAAAATGCAATGGTATGATAGAATAAGTAGCTAATAATTAATTTTAACATCATAGTATTAAATAGTTAGCAAAATTAATTAATTACATGTAAATAACTTTAATTTTGATAGAAAGAATTTAAAGAAAACAGTGATATTATGAATTACCCTTTGTCCTGTTTATAGACGAGCACTAATTTTGTCAAAGTCAATAAGTAAATTAATGATGTTTAAATCTAAAACAATAAGTATTCTTTTTAGTCTATTTTTTCTAAATGCCCAGACAGATGATATAGAACTGAATATAGATTCCCAGGATAAATCACTGCAAGGGGCTTTTGGTGCCGTGACTATTGATGGGAAAATTTGGAATCAACTTGCTCTTAGGCCCGTTCTTCCTTTTGGTAAACTGTCAGTTGCATTTGACATGGTTCTCTATATAGATCAAAATGGAAATATTTATGATGAAGGTTGGGATTTCTCTAGCGGTGAAAAAATAAAAAATACACTCATAGATAAAATTTATTATATCCGTTACGGTAATAATTGGGACCGAAATTATTTCAGAATTGGAGCTTTAGATAATGTATCTATGGGCTATGGTATTTTATTAAATAATTATAGCAATACACTTTTATATCCGCAAGTGAGAAAAGTTGGATTGGAATTTAGGTCCAATGCATTTGGTACAAATATTCATGGATTTACTAATGACTTTAAGGAAAATTTTGGATTAACCGCTTTACGAATCTCTGCACCAGTACCATACGGATTTACTCTGGGTGTTTCTGTTGTAAGCGACAGGAATCAATATTTAGGCCTTCGAGATAGAGATGGAGATGGACGCCCTGATTTAGTCGACGATTTCCCTGAGGATAAATTCTATTGGTTAGATACAGATGGTGATGGATTGGCTGATAATATGGATGATGAGTGGGATATTGATGGTGATGGTATCACGGATACATTGGATGCTAATATCCCAGGATGGAACTTGGATACTGTTGTTGTTTTAGATGACTCGATTTTTACTAAGGCAGAGCCGATTGATATTAATAAAGAGCGTGAGTCTTTTCGTGCATTTGCATTGGATGCTGGAATTCCAATACTTAATGAGGGACCTATTAAAATAAATTTTTATGCACAATTTGCCGCTCTTTTAGGAAAAACAAATAATCCTGAAAGTGGAAAAAAAGAAGATGCGGGATATGGTTTGATTCCGCTTGGCCTGGGTGCAAAATTTGGTCCTGCACGATTTAATTTTGAATTTCGTATGGTTCCCAATGGAAATTTTGAATTTGGCTATTTTGATCGATCCTATGAAATAGAGAGAGCCACTTTTGAACTTGGCCAAAATAATAGAGGTAATATTATTACAAAATCTTCTCAGTTAGGATACTATGGAAAACAAAATGGTTTTTATTCATCTTTAACTTTTGACCTAGGATCTTTATTGGATGCAAGTATGGCTTTCCAAAGTTTAAATGGGGAAATGTTTGATGATCAAAAAAGAGAATTTGATGAATCATCGAACAAAAGTTTTACGTCCGTAATTAAGTTGAAAAAACCAATAAGTAAAATTGAAAAAGCTAATTGGTTCTACCAACAAAGAAATGTCCCAAATCCTTTTGACTTTGAATACTCTGAGTCAACAATAACCGGATACAATGTTGGCTTAAATCTTGGAAATGGCATGGTCCTTTCTTATGTGTTTCGTCGAACTTTTAAAGATCTAAATGGGGACGGAGATGTGAAAGATGAAGGAGAAATGATTAATATGACTGGGGTAGAAACCAGCTTTTCATTTTGATGACATCAAAAGAAATACGAAAATCTTTTGTTGAGTTTTTTGAAGAAAAAAACCACAAATTCATTCGAAGTTCTTCTGTAATTCCTTCTGATGATCCTACACTTTTATTTACGAATGCAGGAATGAATCAATTCAAACCGATTTTTTTAGACCAAATCGTTCCAAAAGATCCTAGAGCGGTTAACAGTCAAAAATGTATTAGAGTCTCTGGAAAGCATAATGACCTTGAAGAGGTGGGTGTGGATACTTTTCATCACACATTTTTTGAGATGCTTGGGAATTGGTCTTTCGGAGATTATTACAAAAAAGAAGCAATTCAGTGGGCTTGGGAACTTTTTACAGAAAGATGGGAATTAGATAAGGAAAGACTTTGGGCAACTGTTTACAAAGATGACGATGAAGCATTTAATTTATGGTTAGAGGTTACAGATATCAAGCCTGAGCGAGTAATTCGATGTGGAAAAAAAGATAACTTTTGGGAAATGGGAGATACTGGCCCCTGCGGTCCTTGTTCAGAAATTCATTTTTATATTGGAGATGACTTAGAAAAACAACATGCTTCTGGGGTAAACAACTCAGATATGTACTGGGAGTTATGGAATCTAGTTTTCATACAGAACAATCGTATTGAGGATGGCTCTCTTATTGAACTTCCTGCCAAGCACGTAGATACGGGTGCAGGACTTGAAAGAATTGCCGCTGTGATGCAAGGAAAAGATAGCAACTATGATACAGATCTCTTTCAACCTATTATATTAGCTATCCAAGAAAAGGCTAAGTCTGATTATAAAATCAATCCTATTCCCCATAGAGTCATAGCAGATCATATAAGAATGCTTTGTTTTTCAATAGCAGATGGTGCATTACCATCTAATGAAGGAAGAGGCTATGTTTTAAGAAGAATCTTGAGACGCGCTTCAAGATTTGGAAGAAGTTTAGGACTTGAAGAACCATTCATGTTTGAATTAGTACAGGTTTTAGTCGAAACTATGGGCGATAACTTTCCAGAGATCAATGAAAAGAAAAATCACATTGAAAAAGTGATACGCGCAGAGGAAAACTCATTTAACGATACCTTAGATCGAGGGCTGAATCACTTTGAAAAAATTATAAATCAAGAAGACATCGTCGATATCAGTGGCGAAGATGCATTTAAATTGTATGATACATATGGTTTCCCATTTGATTTAACCCAGCTCATGGCGAGAGAAAACAATCTAGAGGTTGATGAGGAAGGTTTTCATGATTGTATGAGAAAGCAAAAAGAAAAGGCAAAGTTATCAGGGAAATTTAAAATATCATCAGAATCATTAGAATGGATATCCGTATCAGAACAGTCTGATTCAGCTTTTATTGGTTATGATAGCCTCAAAAGTGATTCTAAAATAATAGAATATTCAAAAAATAAAGAAGGGGAAATTTATTTGGTCTTAGATCAAACTCCTTTTTATGCTGAATCTGGTGGCCAGGTCGCAGATATGGGTAAAATAACTGGGGAAAATATTACTTTAGATGTTATTGATGTAAAAAATATGAATCAGTCAATCGTTCATATTTGTAAAGGAGCTTTTGAGTATTCAAACCCCAATGTCCACTGTACTGTAGAAGAAACACGCAGAAACAAAACAAGAAATAATCATACAGCAACTCATCTTATGCATAAGGCACTAAAAAATATTCTCGGCGATCACGTTAACCAAGCAGGCTCGCTCGTACATCCTGATTATTTACGATTTGATTTGACTCATTTTGAAAAAATTACAAAAAATCAGATTGCGGAAGTTGAAAAAATGGTAACCGATCAGATATTGGAAAATAAAAAGTTAGAGGTGTCCATTAAAAGTTTTGATGATGCGAAGAGCCAGGGAGCAGAAGCCCTTTTTGGAGAGAAATATGGAGAAGAGGTTAGAGTGGTAAAAGTTGGAGATTACTCAATGGAACTTTGCGGGGGAACCCATGTAAATCGAACCGGTGATATTGGAATGTTTAAGATTACGGAAGAGTCTTCGTTGGCATCAGGAGTGAGAAGAATTATTGCGCTAACTGGGACTCATGCGTTAAAAGAAATTCAGAGAAACCATTACGTGCTAGAGACACTTCAGAAAAAATTAAATGTATCTTTCCCCGAAATTATCAACAGAGTAAACACACTGATTGATGATAAGAAGGAGTTAGAAAAAAAAGTAAGGAAACGATCTTTTACAAATTTTAAACATGAAATTTTTAGTGATGCTGAAAAAATTGGAGATATCGAATTTATTCTTAAAAAAGTAAATGTAGATAATATGGATGAGTTGAAGTCTTTAGGTGACCAAATTTTTAAAAAATTGCCGAATGGAATCGCAGTTCTTTTTTCTGAAGGGGAGGAAAAGCCCATGGCTTTGATCGTTGTTGCAAAAAAATTAAACGAATCTGGTATAATGGCAGGCGATTTAGCAAAGAAAATTGGTTTGTTCATGGCAGGCGGAGGTGGAGGTAAGCCTCATATGGCGACTGCAGGTGGAAAGGATAATTCTGTACTTGACTTAGCAATGAGTGAAACTAAAGATTTAATCGCTAAGGTTATAAAGGCAGTTTAGATGCAATATGAAAAAAACAAGCAAGATTATTTTATATATATCGAAAAAGATGAAAAAGTAATGCACTCCCTTACTAAGTTTTGCCTGGATAACAATATTCAAAATGGTAAAATATCTGGAATTGGAGCAGTCAAAATGACTGAAATAGGGGCATATGACATTGTTAAAAAAGAATATTTAAAAAAAGAATATTCAGATGTGTTTGAATTGATAAGCTTCGAGGGCAATGTAACGCTGAAAGAAAACCAACCATTTGTACATGCTCATGTAGTCCTTTCGAATCATAATATGGCTACGATAGGAGGACATTTATTTGAATCTACTGTAGCAGCAGTAGGAGAATTTTTTCTTAGAAAATTTGAAGGTAGTGCTTTTCGTAAGTTAAACAGGGAAGTAGGATTGCCATGTATTTGTCTACAAAATGATTTTAAATAGTATGAAAAAGGTATTAGATACACCCAATTCTCCAAAAGCTGTAGGCACCTATAATCAAGCGGTAGAGAGCAATAACTTTATTTTTACAAGTGGTCAAGTTGGAATTGACCCTAGTAACAATAAACTTGTTGAGGGCGGAATAAGCAATGAAGTTAATCAGGTCCTCCAAAATATAGAATCTATTCTAAATGACGCGAATCTAAACAAGAATCACATAATTAAATTGACGGTATTCTTGATTGACTTAAACCAATTTGAAATAGTAAATGAATCGTTTAAAAGCTTTTTTGGCAATATTGACTTTCCAGCAAGGTCAACAGTAGAAGTATCCAAATTGCCTTTAGGAGCAAATATTGAGATAGAGTGTATTGCGTCCAAGTAAGTTAACTTTTTTTTGCAAGATATTTTTATGTGTTGTAGCGATAAATATTGTTCTAGCTAATGAAGAAAGATCTATAGAAAATAAAGATCCAAAAAAGGCATTTTACTTTTCGTTAGTGCCTGGTATGGGACAGCTTTACAATGGCAAACTGATAAAGTCAGCAATATTTGTTGGTTTAGAAATATCAGCATATGTTGCATGGAAAGATAATTCTGGAAAATACAACAGTTATGACAGTAACAATTATCCACTTAAAAAACATAGATATCTTGAAAAAAGAAATAAATATGCTTGGTGGATTGGAATTCTTTACTTTTACGCGATGATTGATGCTGTTGTAGATGCACATTTGAATTCTTTTGACTCATTAATGGATAGTCCCCTAAAACAAAAAAATAGTAAGAGGAAAACAAATGAAAAATAGAGAACACTGGGGCTCAAGACTTGGTTTTATTCTTGCTGCTTCGGGATCAGCTGTAGGTCTTGGGAATATATGGAAGTACCCACATATGGCTGGAGAAAATGGTGGAGCTGCATTTACCGTAATTTATCTGATATGTATTTTGTTAGTTGGTTTACCAATCGTAATTGCTGAATTTGTTATTGGTAGAAAAACCCAATTAAGTCCAGTTGGTGCATTTAAAACTTTGGCACCCAATACAAATTGGAAATATGTAGGCGTCCTTGGTGTTTGTGCCGCGTTTGTAATTCTTTCGTTTTATGGTGTTGTAGGAGGTTGGACTCTTAGGTATGCATTGCTATCGTTGGTAGGAGGTTTTGCGAAAATTTCTGGGAATCCTGAATTAGCAGGAGAGCAGTTTAGTCTTTTTATTTCCAATCCAATTAATCCTGTTTTTTGGCAGATTGTTTTTATGGCATTAACCATTTTCGTTATTGTTAGAGGTGTAAAAGGTGGCATTGAAAAATGGGCCAAAATAATGATGCCTGCAATTTTATTGATTCTTGTTATTTTGATGATTCGAGGTCTTACCTTGCCAAATGGACTGAAAGCACTTGAGTTCTTATTTCAGCCAAAATTTTCCGATTTAAATGCATCTAGTGTTGTTTTAGCTTTAGGTCATGCGTTCTTTACATTAAGCCTTGGTATGGGCACAATGATAACCTACGGTAGCTATCTAAAGAATGATCAAGATTTATTGTCTTCAGCTTTATGGATAATCCTTTTAGATACCATTATCGCTATTATGGCCGGGATTGCTATTTTTGCAACTGTTTTCGCACTTGGTGCTAACCCTGATTCAGGGCCAGGTTTAATTTTTGTAGCGCTTCCTACAATGTTTCCTCAAATAGCTGGTGGTACGCTGTGGGGATCACTATTTTTCTTTTTACTTTTTATGGCCGCTCTTACTTCAGCAATCTCAATTTTAGAAGTGATTACTGCTTTTTTCATTGATGAACTAAGTTGGAGTCGCGAAAAAGCTACTGTTGTTTTTGGTTCTATTGTTACCATTGTTGGTATCTTTTGCTCTATGTCAATGGGCGGTTTTGATGATTTCAATACTTTATTTAATATCTCTTTCTTTGATTTTCTTGATTATTTATCATCAAAATACATGTTGCCAATCGGAGGTATGCTAACGGCGTTATTTATCCTATTAAAATGGGGTGTAGGTGATTTTGTTCAAGAACTAAAAATTGGTATGAAAGATAAAAGAATTGATCCTTTGTGGTTTAAGGTTCTTTTCATCATATCTGCATTAGTAGTTGGCTTTATTATTACGAATGAAATAATTGAGATAATTACAGGTTCCCCAATCATTGGATAAAATATGATTATTGCCCGAATTTTTCCAAAAAAGTCTCAGAATTTTAAAAATGCTAAACCTTTTTTTCAAAAAATCGGTGATTCTATGGATTCAGGAGGATGGATTCGACTATTCTCTTTATGGACTCTTATTGTTGCAGGTATTGTTTTGAATATGGACTTTGAAAATAGATATGTTTATTGGAGTTGGTCAGGATGGGAGTCAGGTTTCGTAAAGTTAGTAGTCGCTTCTGTTGTATACTTCTATTTTTTAAATCCAAATAATCTATGGATTATTGGTTCAAAAAGATTGCAGAATAAAGAAATTATTATTCATGCAGTAATTGCATTTGTCTTGCTTATTTTTGGTTATGTCGGTATAGATTCAATAATTCCAAACTTTTTTGGGATCTTCCCATATTTTACTGCTTTTTTGTCTTGCCTACTCATTTTCCAATTTCCACTTATTTTAGATGAGGACAAAGGCGTATGGAATTATTTTGATTGGAACAATAAGGTTCAATATTTTTCCCTTTCTTTAATCTTAATGATTGCCTCTGTTTTGTTAGGTGTCTTTTTAGATGACCCTATCATGAGTACAGCTGGTGCTGTTTCTGTTGCTTTTCCCTTGGTAGGGCTAATTTGGCCTAATCATGTAAGGCATTTGCAACGGGCTAGATTCTTCCCCTTATTCACCTTTGCTATGTTTTTATGTGTACGAGCCCCTTGGTTCTTAATCCCTTTAAGTATTTTATTTTTTCTTATAAGAACTATTAATTATTTTCGCTTTGGTATTGTGTATCCTTCTTTCGGTGTTGATTTTTTAGAAGAATAAGAATGTATGATGTTATAATTGTTGGAGCAGGACCAGCTGGAGCTACCGCAGCTCTTTATGCTGAAAGGAATAACCTTAGATGTATTGTTCTTGATAAAGCAATTTTTCCAAGAGACAAAATTTGTGGTGACGCCCTTTCTGGTAAAAGTGTTAGAATAATGGAGGAGCTAGATTTGACCAGTGGCGTAGAAAAATTGGATGGGTCTGAGATTAATAGAATTACGTTTGGTGGACCCAACCATAGCCATTTTGACGTTCACCTTAAAGGAAATAAGAAAAATAATTTTATCACTAAAGGTTATGTAATACCGAGAAAAACCTTTGATTATTTTTTATTTAAAAAAGCAAAAAATGTTACTGAAATCCTAGAAGGATTCAAAGTCAAAGATTTAATCTATGATAAAGATAAAATTGCTGGAATAAGAGGAATCAATCAAGATGGTAAAGAGCAAGTTTTTGAAGCCCCTATTGTTATGGGCTGTGATGGAGCAAATTCGATTATTGCTAGGAAATTGGATGCTTATAAAAGAGGTATGGATAATACTGCGGTTGCCATAAG
>JAYPLH010000130.1:0-5932 GCA_038365355.1 Fidelibacterota bacterium | reverse complement strand
TGTACATTTATGTTTTGGAAAATCGGCAATCGAAGCATTGAAGATAAAGATCTTAGAAAAATGATGATGTTTTATGAATTCTTAAGTGACTATAACAAAAATGATGATTTAGGATCTGGAATAGAATTTAAGCCAGCAGTGAGTGGTAGAGGACCAATAACAAATGTTATAGATGGGCAACAACGCATAACATCACTTCTAATTGGTCTTACAGGTTCTTATTATATTAGATCTAAATCTCAATTATATATCAATTTAAATATGAGAAAAAATTCTTCTGAGCAAGAAAAAGAATTTAAATATGAATTCAAATTCTTATCGGATAATCAGTTTAATCGACATTATGAAAAATTGCAAAAAATTACTGCAGATACAGATATTTGGTTTCCCGTATATAAATGTGGAGAAATATCAAAATTTTATTCAAATAATGATAAAAGATATCTTCAAAAACGTGACAAATTTATTTTTGAATGCAAAAATTTTCTATTAGAAAAACTTCAAAACAACGAATTAACAGAGCGTAAGTGGAATAAATATTCAAAAGTTTTAGGTGATTTGTTTTTTAAAGTCTATAACGACACTGTAATATCTTATTTTGAGCTAGAACAGACATCTCTTACAGACATTGTTGACATTTTCATCAGAGTTAATAATGGTGGAACCAATTTAACAAAAACAGAAATGCTTATGTCTGTTGTAAGCTCTGTTTGGCGTGATGGGAGATCAAAGATTGATACGTTTTTAAAGAAAATAAATAATAATGGTCAATTTGATTTTGATGTTGACTTCATAATGAGAGCATCGCTTTTTATAATGGATAAAGATGTGTTAGTCACCCAAGAAAATGTATTAGAAAGTGCAAGTGAGATTAAAAATGAATGGGAGTCAATCAAGTCATCTATTATACAAGCTGTAAATGTTATTAGTGAAGAAAAATTTAGTAAGTCAAGCTTAAGATCAAAAAATTCAATAATTCCAATTGCATATTATTTTGCTAAAACAAATAAAGGATCTGTGAGTGCTCTTTCAACTAGTCAAATGATTCAATATCTTAATACAGTACAAGTATTAGGGTTCTATGGTAATCATGGTGATCAGGCCTTAAGACAAATTAGACAAGCAATGCAAGCTTATTTAATGAAAAGTTCTGAATTTAAATTTGATACTATTCAAGATGAATATGAAAAATTAGGCAATTTCAAAAAACCGCTTAGAATTACAAAAAATGATATAGATATACTGCTTAATTCCCAATATGGTAAATCTTCGTTTGCGGTTTTAAGCTGTTTAAATACACAAAATAGAATTGATATATTAGAGTATGATAGATCTGGTGGGAATGCAGAAAAAAAAGTTCACCAAGATCATATTTACCCAATAAGTAAAGTGAGACATTTTGAGAATTCTGAAAATGATTCTGAAATTGAAACATATAGAAAATATAATTCAGTTGTAAACCTTCATTTTTTTATTGGAAGGCTTAATAAGGAGAAGCAAGATAAAATCCCAAAAGACTTTTTTAAGAATTTTGCACCAAAAAAACGAAAAGAAATTAGAGAAATATCATTAATTCCAGTTGAGTTTGACAAATTAGATACAGGATATTTTGATACTTTCTATAAGAAAAGAAGAGAATTGCTTCGCAAGGAGTTATTATCTGTTTTCAACATATAATATTTTGTAATATGTATATAAATTTTAAGAATCTATAATGGAAGAAAACAAATTAAATCATATAGGTATTGTTGACCAACCAAATGCAAATTTTGATTCTGATTCATTAAATATAAAACCTCACGCTGATGCCTTGACCAATTTTATAGAACGTTGCGATACTCCTATCACTATCGGTATTCAAGGCGAATGGGGAAGTGGTAAAACATCATTGTTAAACTTAATTGAAAATAATTTAGATGGTAATAATCCTGAACATGAAAATAATAAAGGAAAATTTTTACAAATTTGGGTAAATGCTTGGGAACATTCTTTACTATCCAAACCTGAAGAAACTCTTCTAAAAATTGTCAACCAAATCATTAATGATATGGTTGCAGAATTAGATAAAGGGGATAGCGCAAAAGAGCAAATTAAGTCAAAATTCTCAGTCCTTGCAAAAGGAGCACTTCGTGTTGCAACATCTGCTGTAGCTGGTGACGAAGCAACTAAAGTAGTAGATGAGCTAATTGGTGATAATTCCAATGTTATTTCTGAGCTGAAAGATCAGCTTGATTCCTTAGCAAAAACTATCAATGAAACAAGTAAGGGTAAAACAGCCCAATATGAAAAAATTGTAATTTATGTAGATGATCTTGATAGAATTGATCCACCTGACGCTGTTGCTATTTTGGAATTACTTAAAAATATTTTCAATGTTAAACATTGTATTTTTGTTTTAGCAATTGATTATCAGGTTGTAATTAAAGGTTTAAAAGATAAGTTTGGTGAGCGTACTGACGAGAATGAATGGGAGTTTAGAGCATTCTTTGACAAAATAATCCAACTTCCATTTATGATGCCGGTTAGCCAGTATGATATTGGTAATTATGTTGAACAACTTCTTGAACAAATTGGATTTTTAACAAAAGATCAAGAAATAAATGATAATATGAATACTCCAATTGATGATATGATTAAGGAAATTGTAAAGTTATCCATCGGAGGAAATCCGAGAGCTTTAAAACGATTAGTTAATTCTCTTTCATTAATTCAAATTTTTGCTGATTTAAAATCTTCAGAAGAAGAAGACGAGACTACTGAGCTGAATGAAACAGAAAAAGATATGCTAATGTTCTCAATTATGTGTATGCAAATCAAATATCCAGAGATTTATGATGTAATTTCTAAACATCCAGATTTTAGAGACTGGAATGACAAGGTTGCATTGGAAGTAACCGATCGTAAAGAAGAATCAAATGATTTTCCCAACTTTGAAAAGGACTTTGAAACAGCCTGTGGTGTTAGTTGGGAAGATTATAAATTGGTTAGAAGAGAGGGTAAAGAGTTAAAATATGATAACTCGGGAGCTAGAGCCGAATTTGACGAATATTGGGAGAGAGTATTATTTATAATTTGTTATCCTAATCCGAGATATAGAAGGCGAGCTGACGATATTTCAAACTTATTATCTTACATAGACAAGGAAGTGCTAAAAGGTAAATCTGGAGACGAAACTACCAAAGCGATTAGATTTATTGTAAACCAAACTTCAGTCACTAGCGTGACAACAACGGACGATTTAAAAACAGATACAAAAAAATCATATTCACCTACTTTTTTTGATGGAATAAATGAATACATTGACACTTTTAAGGAGAGTAAAAAAGCAAAGTATGATACTTACAAGCAACATGAAAATCTCATTGTTGATATAGACTCAATTTTAAGGGAAAAATATCAAGAAGAGATTGAAAGCAAGTTAATTTTGCCAAAGGTTAGTCCATCAGGCGGTTTAGTTCTTAATTGGAAGAAAGAACGTGGAGGTAAATTCTTTCAAATTCGATTTGGAGAAACAGATAAATTTTTGATAGACACATTTGGCGATAAAATGCCTTACAAAACATTTTTAAGAGCTTATTGTTACAAGACTATTCAAAACTACCAAGATGACAAAATATCTTCTCTATTTCCAGCTCAATCAATGCATTCAAACTGGATGTATTCATTTATAATTAGGGATATGAATGATTGGAATACATTTATAGAATCTGGATTGATGGATGATGCAATAAAGACAATAGATAAGGGCAAAAAAGTGTTAATGTATAATGAAGTTGGTGGTTCTAAAAATTTAAAGCCATATTTTATCAAGGATCATGCCAAAATCTTTGATAAAGGTGAACAGTGGTAAAAGGAGAAAAAAATGGGATATAGAGAAGAACAAGAGATAATGAACCAGGAAGTAAAAGTAGATTGTCCAGGCGGAGGATCTGCAAAAAGATGTAAAATGAAAGATGTTATCAATAGCAGCAAAATTAGCACATCAAAAGGTGAATATAAATTCAAAAGTAGTTCGCAATCTAAAGCAAAAAATGCTGTAAAAAACATTGCTAGATTACAAGAACGATTTGCAAAAGATATGGAAGATGCTCAAGAAGAATTAATGGAAGCTTATGTTAATATTCTTCAAACAGCTGATATTACCGTTAAAAGATAGTGTTTCGATTTCTTTTATTATTAATTCTTAGCATTTCTTCAGTTATTGGTCAAGTAAATATAGAAGGACTTCGCAATCCTGAATTGGATAGAACCAATTTTTCAGTAGAAATTGATTCAGATATTGCTACTCAAAGTAATAAAGATAACTGGGAAATAACTTCAGAACTTCGCTTTGATAAACTATTTGATAATCAATCATCTATCCTTGTAGTAGTTGAGGGTGAGTATAGCGAGCAAACAGTAGATTCCATCAAAGATGTTCAAGAAAATAAAGGGTTTGTTCATACAAGATATGTTGTTCCACTTCAATCATATGAGCTGGAAACTTTTGGTCAAATTGAATTAGATAATTTTAGATCCATATTAAACAGAAATTTATTAGGAATGGGTCTGCGTTTTGCAGCACAAAGTACAAAAGTAGATAATCTGAATTACGGAATAGGCATGATGTACGAACATGAGAAATATGATGGATCATCTATACTAAAATCTGATAGTATTAAGTCCACAAATTATATTACCTTGAATAAACAACTAAGTTCAAATTGGTTTGTAAGCACTACATCTTATTTACAATTTGATATTTCTGATCCGGAAATATATCGAATACTCAACATTACAGAGTTTGCTTTAAACGCCACAGATGAGATAGATATAGCATTCAATTTTGATTCTAAGTTTGATGCAAAACCAGTACTTGATGATTCAAGTAAGTCATTTTTTGATTTTGCTATTGGAATAAGATATAATTTTTAAATGATGCCTGATAAAACCTACCATCCTAGGGAAGTTTTAAGAAATCAAGAAAAGAACAGAAAGCAAAAATATTCTGCTCAAACTACTGGAAAAAACTGGAAGATAAATCGAAAAATTTCGATCAATGATAATATTATTTCCGAACTTAGAACTAGATTTAAAGAAGATCATTCGACCCCATTATTTATTAGTCGAGGAAAAGTTGATTTATTTTTAAAATGCAAAAGATGTTTTTATTTTGCGATGAATTTAGGTTTTAGAAGGTTAAAGCCACTTCCATTACCATTAAATAACTTAGTAGATGCTTGTTTTAAAAATGATATGGATTATTGCAGAACGCATGATATTGTTCATCCAGTATTTTCTGAAAATAATTTGTCGCTCAAGCCATTTAATCCGGAAGATTTTAAATTGATTCAAGAATGGCGAGATGATATGAAATCATTTATAGGTGCTACCTATCATTATGAAAAATATAATTGGTTACTTTGTGGAATTATTGATGATGTTTTAGTTGACGATAACGGTATGTTGTATATTGTAGATTGTAAGTCAACATCAAAAATATCAAATATCCACACATTTGATGACGTATCATTTGGAGCTTCTTTAAAGATTCAATTAGAATGGTATTCCTGGTTATTGAACAAAATGGGATATGAAGTTTCCAAAACTGCCTATTTAGTTTATTATAATGCTATCCAAGATAAGCATTTAGAGCCAAATGAAGAGTTGTCACTTATGCGTTTTAGGCGTTCGTTAGTCTCTGTTGAATGTAACTGGGATTGGATTGAGGCCACTTTGGACGAAATGAAAGAGTGTTTATTGCAAGATAGTGCTCCTGAACAAGAATTTTACAATCATAAAGGTAAAGAAATAAATGCTTGTGATGATTGTTCTTATTTAAATACTTATCAGAAGTTACAATAAGTTTAATTCACATATCCCGAAGGTTTTTCAAATATATAAATAATATCTAATCCTTCAGATCTAGACATTCCTCCTGGATTCAATCCAA
>JAYPLH010000129.1:0-5943 GCA_038365355.1 Fidelibacterota bacterium | reverse complement strand
TTGAGTGATATGTTGTATGAAAAAAGATTAAATGAGTTCAAAAAAAATTATAATATCATGACAGATAACTTAAAATTTTTACAAAAAAAACTTGAAGATCTCGATAATAAGGTTTTAGTCATTGAAGAAAAAGATAAAGCTGTAAGGATTTACGCTGGGATGCCAGAGATTGATTCAGATATTAGAAAGCTTGGTACTGGTGGATATGGAATAAAGTCAAATATTTTATCTGATAACATAGCTCCGATTATCAATGAAGAATTAATTGCTCTGCAATTAGACATCGAAAAGATTTCTAGAAATTTAAATTTAGAAATTGAAAGTTATGAGGCCATTTACGATAAAGTAAAAAAAGATATAAATCGCATTTCAAAAATACCTTCCATTAGGCCAGTCAAAGGCGGGTATTTGAATTCATCTTTTGGCTATAGGAAGGATCCAATTGATAATGTGACGCGTTTTCACCAAGGTCAAGATATCACCGTAAAATCTGGCACTCCAATTTATTCTCCAGCTGATGGTATAGTTAAAAGAGCTTATTATGCTGGAGGCTTTGGGAACCATATTAAGTTGGATCATGGAAATGGTTATACTACACTTTTCGCACATTTATCTAAAATAAAAGTTAAGCATGGGCAAAAAATATCCAGAGGAGAAGTAATTGGACTTACTGGCAACACTGGTAGATCTACTGCACCTCATCTTCATTATGAAATTCATCATTATGGTGAATCAAAAAACCCTTTAGATTACTTTTTTCACACTCCAGATTAAAATAAGGCTTCTCTTTTAATTAAATAAAGAAGCAAAAGAGATTTTTTCAATTTTTCTCCTTTAATCCTAATCAACGAGGTTAATTAAGATTTTTCTCAATATTGATTATATTTTGATATAAATATGGAAGGTGAAACTTTCTTTTTTTTAATAATAGAGGAGAGTATTGCAATCAAAAATCAAGTAAATTCTAGTACAGTAATGGTAAGTTTTGATTGAAATAAAAATGTAATAATCAATATAATTAATTTTTAGAATTAACTAAATTGCAGTATTAAAAATAGTGACAAGTTACTTGAGGACTAATGTATTATGTAGCTTATGTTACTCAAAATAATTATGGAAAATATATTAGTTCCCAAAAAACAAATTCTCACAAAACATAGAACTGATAAAATTGGTCAGGGAAAGAAGTTCTATATAGAGACTCTTGGATGCCAAATGAATGTTGCTGATTCGGAATTAATTATCGCAATGCTCAATGATGAAGGTTTCGTAAAGTCAAATAGCCCACAAAACTCTGATTTAATCTTTATTAATACTTGCTCTATTAGAGAAAGAGCAGAAGAAAAAGTTCATTCACAATTAGGAAGGTGGGATAAAATAAAAAAAAATAAGCCCGAAGTAATTATCGGCGTTTTAGGTTGCATGGCACAAAATTTAAAGCAGGATATACTTGAAAATAGACCGTTTGTTGATATTGTTCTTGGTCCAGACTCATACAGAAAACTACCAGAAATAATTAATAGATCAATAAATCACCAACAAAGTATTGTTGATACTAAGCTATCTAGATATGAAGTTTATGAAGGACTTTTTCCAAAAAGAAAGGGTGGAGTAAACGCATGGATTTCAATAATGAGAGGATGTGATAAATTTTGCACATTTTGCATTGTACCTTTTACCAGAGGTAGAGAAAGAAGCCGAAGTATAGATAGCATAGTTAAAGAGGCTGAAGATGCCGTTAATAATGGTTATAGAGAACTGACTCTTCTTGGTCAAAATGTTAATTCATTTAAACATGATGGTTACAAGTTTCATGACCTCCTTGAAATAATATCTCAGATCTCTGGAGTTGATAGAATAAGATACACCTCTCCACATCCTCAAGATATTTCAGATGAGCTTTTAGAAATAATGAGAAAATATGATAATATATGTAATTATATTCATTTACCCCTGCAATCAGGAAGTGATAAAATTCTTAAAAGAATGCATAGATCCTACTCAAAAGACGATTTTTTAATTTTAGCAAAAAAAATTAGAAGTATACTTCCTGATGTTGGAATATCTACTGATATAATTGTGGGCTTCCCTGGGGAGACTGAAGAAGATTTTTTGGAAACAATTAGTGTAATGGAAGATATTAGATTTGATAGTGCATTTAATTTTAAATATTCTCCTAGAATAGGAACAAAGGCTTCTGAATACGAAGACCAAATAAAAGAAACAATTAAACAAAAACGTTTAGAAGAAGTAATTAAGCTTCAAAAGAAGCACTCAATTTTAAGAAATAAAAAATTAATAGGTTCAACTCAAACAGTTTTAGTTGAAAAACAATCAAAAATGTCCTCAAACCATTGGGCTGGTAGGACGGACTCAAATAAATGGGTTATTTTTGGTAAAGGAAAAGTTAAATTAAATGAAATGGTTAAGGTTTTTATTTTAGACTCTAAAGGTGTATCATTGAAAGGACAATTAGTTAGCGAGGTAGAAGCTGCATAATGAAGTTGTTTAAGACATTTTTTTTAATAATTATCATTTTATTTTTAATTTATTTTTTAAGCATGAACAATGCAAATGTTGATATTGATTTGCTTTTTAAAAAATTTAATCAAGTATCAATTTCTATGGTAATATTTGGTTCTCTTTCTCTTGGTGTTTTATTTGGCTACATAATAGCAGTATTCTCGATATTATCTACAAGAGCTCAAAATAGAAACTTACAAAACAAAATAAATAGCTTAACAGATGAATTAAATAATCTTCGAAATGTTGCTGTAAATGAAACTGTTTATGATGACGATGAAATAAATTGAAATATGTTATACTCATTAATGATTCTATTTAATCTCTTTAGGAGTAGTTATCCTCCAATTTTTTTCTTTATTTAAATCTAAAAAGGCTCCAAAAGTAGAATCTCTTTTCTCTGATGCGTTAAATGCATTGTTAAATGGGGATAAAAGGAAGGCCATTTCTCTTCTTCAGCAGGTAGTTAAGAAAGACACAAATCATGTTAGAGCATATTTGCAACTTGGCAATATATTAAGAGAAGAGAATACTGACCAAGCCATAAAAATTCACCAGTCATTGACCGTAAGACCAAATCTTAGCTTAGATCAAAAGGTTCAAATCCATAAAGCATTAGCTAAAGATTATATAGAAATAGGGTATACAAAAAATGCAATTGAAGAAGCCAAAAAAATACTCTTAATTGAAAAACGTAATCTTTGGTCAATAAAATTTATGATAAAAACTTCTGAAGAAAACCAAGATTGGGAAGAAGCTGCCAGGTGGAGTAAACATTTACAAAAAATAAGTGGGAAAAAAGAAGTAAATGACTTATCGCGATTTGACATTTATAAAGGACTGGATTGTATGATGAATGGAAAAATTGAAGATGCAAAGTCATTTTTTAAAATAGCCATCAAAAAATCTCCTAGTAACAGTAAAGCATATAAATATCTGGGCGACTTATATGAGAAAAATAGAGATTTATTAAAAGCATTAGAAAATTGGCAGATTTATGCTACTAAGGATGAAAACTCTGGTATCGATGTGTACCATAAAATAGAATCTGCCTTATTTGACCTGGGACGATATAGTGAGGTAGAAAAATTTTATCAAAAGTTAATTTCATTAGATAAGTTTAATTTAGAGGCTGTAATAAAACTTGCAAATGTGCTTGAAGAAAAAGGCGAAATAAATACAGCTTTGAATCTTATCGAAAATATATATGATAAAGATGTTAAAGATATTAGAATCGATTTAATGAAGCTAAAACTATCGATACCAAATGCAACTCCAATTGAACTTGGACATCAAATAGATGCTATTATTAATAAAAAATCAAAATATAAGAATGATTAGATATTTATTTTTCTTTTTCCCAATCTTTATTTCAACTCAAAATATTGATATGTATATCTCACTAATAGATGAAGGACAAATGAGTTCCGTAAAAGAAAAACTGCCTGAATTAATTTCTAAATATCCAAACAGTGCTGGCGTTATTTATTTGCAGGCACTTCTAACTAGAGATGGTATGAAGTCATTAGATTTATATAATTTAATAATTGAAAAATTTCCCAGGTCAAGCTTTTCTGATGATGCATCTGTTAAATTAGGTGAATATTTTTATGCAAGAGGGCTTTACTCCCAAGCATGTAAAAGTTTATCACAATTTCCTAGAAAACATCCTCGCTATCATGACATGCAAAGAGTTATAGATTTATTGGTTAGTTCATTTCAAGCTGTTGGTCAAAATGACTCTGCTAAATATTATCTCAGCATATACCAGGGTATGTTCCCTTATTTGGATGTGGAGAAATATGGTATTAATACTTCCAATACAAGTCCACCAAATTCTCAAAAAGAGAAATTTAGCAATAAACGGTCTCCTTACGTAATTCAAATTGGCGCATTCAGTAGTCTAAAGAATGCAAAGAGATTGAAACTCCAGGCAAATCAAATAGGACATGAGGTGGAAATTGTACAAGTAGAAACAAAAGATAGAACTTTAAATGCGGTGAGGATTGTAAGATACAATACTAAAACCGATGCAGAAAAAGTTGGGCAAAATATAAAAAGAAAATTAGGTGTAGATTACAGAGTATTGTATCGTCCAATTAAGGGGTAAAATTTGGGAATGATTGAGTTGCTGGTGCTCTCCGCGGCCTTCAAAGCCGTTGTCTGTATTTATAATGCAGAGCTGGGTTCGATTCCCAGGCGTTCCCGCAGACATTGAAGAGTAATGTATTCTAAATATATAGAAAATAAAAATATTTTAGTCACAGGCGGTACTGGGACTTTTGGAAATAAGTTTATTAAAACCATTATTTCTGAATATAATCCTAATAAAATAATAGTATTTAGCCGGGATGAAATGAAGCAGTACAAAATGCAGCAATTTTTCCCAGATGATGGTAAATTTCCAATTCGTTATTTTTTAGGAGACGTTCGAGATAGAGAAAGGTTAATAATGGCTTCAAAAAATGTGGATATTATAATTCATGCAGCAGCCTTAAAACATATTTCCTCAACAGAATATAATCCATTTGAAGCAGTAAAAACTAATATCCTTGGTGCACAAAACATTATAGAGGCATCGTTAGAAAATAAGGTAAAAAAAGTTATTGCTCTTAGTACTGATAAGGCTTCGGCTCCGATAAATTTATATGGAGCAACTAAATTGGCATCTGATAAATTATTTGTGGCTGCAAATAATTCTTACCGAGGTCAGGAAGACGTAAGGTTTTCTGTAGTGAGATACGGAAATGTTTTTGGAAGTAGAGGATCCGTAGTCCCTTATTTTCTATCAATAAAAGAGAACCATGTAGTTCCAATAACCAATGAAAAAATGACAAGATTTAATATAACTATTGAACAAAGTGTTGCATTTGTTTTACAGACCTTACAAAGAATGCTTGGGGGAGAAATTTTTATTCCAAAAATGCCAAGCTATAAATTATTAGATCTAAAGGAAGCGATTGTTCCAAAAAATCAAATCCAAATTATTGGTATTAGGCCTGGTGAAAAGTTACATGAAGAAACTGTTACTGTTTCAGATTCTTTAAATACTATAGACTGTGGATCATATTATGTCATATTACCATCAACTAATTTTCTTTCTAAAAGAAAGTATGATGACAACAATAAAATAAAGTCCACTCGTTGTGAACATGGCTTTAGTTACAACAGTTGTGATAATAGTGATTGGTTGACTGTCGATCATTTAAAAAGATTAGTAAAGGAACACCTTGATACATGATTTCATATGGAAAACAAACAATTAATCAATCTGATATTGATTCAGTAATTAAGATTCTAAAGAGCGAATGGTTAACCCAAGGCCCTGCTGTTGAAAAATTTGAGAATAATTTAAAAAATATATTTGGTTCTAAATATGCTTGCGCTGTTTCAAATGGAACAGCAGCTTTGCATTTGGTT
>JAYPLH010000128.1:0-5950 GCA_038365355.1 Fidelibacterota bacterium | reverse complement strand
GATCTTTTTCGTTTGTCCCATAAAATGGGTCAGGAATTAAATTGTTGTTTAATAAATCAGTATGTATGCACCCTGGTACCTGCGCCTCATACCATTTTTGGTCAGAAACCTTCCTAAATGTCCAATTTTTAGTTAAACTTATTTCTAATTTATTTCTCATCTTATCCTTACACAAATCAAACAAATAAAATTGTTGATGCCATTACAAAAAGTGTTTAATATGTACTTGAAGATACTGATTAATTTAGTATCTTAAGCTTAAGAGACTAATAAAAAAACAAAGAAGGAGTAACATATGTTAAAAACGATAACAAGTCGCTTTTTAATATTGACTGTAATGTTGCTTCCGCTATCTGGTAATATATTTGCAGATGATCATGCACATGTTGTGCCTCATGCAGATTACCAAATGGGCTGGGAAGCATTCATTATGGGCGATACATCGTCTACTGGTGAGCAAAACCACGATATATACATACTTGAATCAAGTAAGGTATATTATCAGCAGGTGCCACTAAGGATGTATGATAGTTTTGAGCTGCATGGAGCTGAGTATGATGAATCAGCCGGCGGTTTTCCAGCTACAATACAACAAATTCCAGGTGCTGATGGATCAAATCAGTTTGATAACTGGCCAGCTTCAAACATACTTTTGTATGGAACTGGTGGAAAGAAAACAGTGATTTTCAACCTGTTATTTAATGGTATGATGGCAGATGGTAGCGGCGCTACTTTTGGTGTTATTGCTGAGTATGGTGAGGATAATGTAGTAATTGTTGATCACGTCACTTCAGTACATAACCAAGTGATTACATACTTTAATTTTGGTAAGCGTTCTGACTGGACCATTACTAATTGTAAAGCTGTTCAGTACACTTGCTATGCAGGAGGAATGTATTTTGGTGGTTTTTTCTGGGGTGGTGGATCATGGGGTGGTACCCTTTCATCTTTCTACTCTGCTAACAATACAATTGAGGGCGCTCACGCTAATCCTTATGTTATTTGGACAGGTCCAGGTGTAGGAACAGCTGGAGCAGGAAACACCTACATAACTCACAATACATTTGTTAATACCATAGACCAAATCAAATTTGTAAGGGATGCAAATAACGTGCAGTTTGAAAATAACTTAATTGTTAATTCTATGTCGCAAGGACAAACTAGAAACGCTTCAAACACATCTATTGCTCAAAATGGTTTAACTAGTTACGGTAAAATGACTACCAAATACCAAGGTGAGTGTTCTGATAGTACCATGCTTGCTGATGGAACCTGTTGGGATAACAACAATAGAAATATTTCATACAAAAACAATGCTTGGATGGATACTCCTGAGTTATTAGCTCATTTTGCTTTTGGTGGTGAAGACGGATGGTGTTGGAACTTAGTAGCTGCTGATGGCTCTGATTCTGTAGATGCATCTGGAAACGTAGTTTCTCTTTGTGATACTATGGTCGCAGTTGCTGATCAGAATAAGTGGCTAGATGATTCTACCGAAGCTCAGTTTGCAAATGGTATTTCTGAGAGCAACAACATTAAAGTTGATGATTTAGGATTAAACCTAGACCCAGTTTACATTGAAACACAAATTTTGCGTTCTTTGGACTGGTTGGATAATGCTGGTCACCAAACATACACAACTCATAATTGGATGCATCAAGCAGATAATGATCCTTTGACGGTGCAATGGCCCCTTCCAATGGACTTTACATATAGCATGTCTTCTGCTGCTTACACTCATGCTATGGGTGGCCTACCAGTTGGAGATTTGAACGCATTCCCTGGCAAAAAAGACGAATGGATTGCATCTGGACTAGGTACAGATAAGAGTATAATTACTCCAAACAAATTTACCTTAGCCCAGAATTTTCCAAACCCATTTAACCCAACCACTTCAATCTCGTTTGCGCTAGATCGCAACGCTGAAGTCAACTTATCTATCTACAATATGCTAGGTCAGAAAGTTAGAACTCTAGCTGAAGGATCTAAAAATGCAGGTACCCATACTCTGCAGTGGAATGGTTTAGATGATGCTGGACAAAGTGTATCTACTGGAATTTATCTCTATAGATTAACCAGTGGTTCAAAGTCTATTACTAAGAAAATGGCATTCATGAAGTAATTCATTGAATTCTATTATTTAGTGAAAATTAAAGGGGGCAGTTTTTTAAATTTTGCCCCCTTTTTTTAATTAATTTTTAGAAATGATTTTTAGTTTTTTAAAACAAAATAACATAAATAGTTTTTTTATTTTAGCACTTGCCTTTTTTATTGGTTGTGCAAATGAAAAAAAAGGTAATAGTAATGAAAACTTTATGGATCCAACTAAATTGAAAGTAGATTTTTCTAACTATGATGTTTGCGATTGCAACAAGGAAGCAAAACTTATACTTGAGCAATCTATAATTGTAAGAAATAAGCACATAAATTATAAATCTTTTAAAAATAATAAAGAGTCTGTTCTTTTAATTCGCTCATGGGCTAAAAGATGGTCTAACCTAATGCAGTCTTGCTTTAGGAAAAATGGAGCATCTATGTGGGCATCAAGTGAATGTAACAACCAAGTAATGATACAAAAAAAGAAGGAAATTTTATTTAATTTAGGAATTCAAATAGATCAAGGAGAGAAGGTTAAATTATGAAGCAGTCAAATTCATTATACTTAATTGCATTATTGTTTTTCGCATCAATATCTTTTGGACAAAATGCCAGTTTAAGAGGCATAGTATTAGACAGCCTAAGCAGCGAGCCTCTTGTAGGTGCAAATGTATTCCTAACTGGTACCAGTCTCGGTACAGCAACAGATGATGAAGGTGTATTTGTAATAAAAAATATAAACCCAGCTAAATATCAAGTTAAAGTCTCATATATTGGATATTTGCCATCAGAAATAGAGCTTGATCTTAAAGAGCCAAAAGAATACGAACAAAATTTCTTTTTAAATTATACAACTATTGAGGGAAAAACCGTTCTTGTCACATCACAAGCAAAAGGCCAAATGGATGCAATTAATAAACAAATTAAAGCTAAATCAATTAAAAATATAGTTTCCTCTGATAGAATTCAAGAACTTCCAGATGCAAATGCTGCAGAGACCGTTGCTCGCATACCAGGAGTTTCAATTCGTAGAGAAGGTGGAGAGGGTAATAAAATAGTTATTAGAGGATTATCTCCAAAATACAATAAAATTACAGTTGACGGCACAAATTTGGCATCTACTGATCCAGATGATCGAAGTACTGATCTTAGTATGGTTTCGCAATACATGTTGGATGGAATTGAAGTGACAAAAGCAGGAACACCTGATCAGGAAGGTGATGCGCTAGGTGGAACTATAAATTTTAAATTAAAAAAAGCTCAACCAGGGTTGCATTTCAATATTATAGCTCAAAATATGTCTAATGCACTTAAGGGCACATCGAACGATTACAAATTTGTTTGGGATATTAGTAATAGGTTTTTCGAAGATAAACTTGGCCTTCTCTTCCAATCTGACTATGAAAAAAGGAATAGAGGGTCTGAGGTTCTAGGGGCCACTTATGGCAATATTCCTGCTGAACTAGATTCTGTTAACCAACTAAAACTAACCAATCTTAGTCTATCGAGCATTGATCGTGTAAATGATAGAAAGAATTCTCTTTTCGTTATTGATTACAATGCTTTTGGTGGAAATGTCAGTTACAAAGGATTGAATAGTAGGATTAAAAAAGATATTGTAGACCGCTCAGATGTTTATCCAGTAGAGCAAGATTCTAGATATTATAACACAGGAGATGGTAACAATGAAATAGACGTAACCACAGAAACATGGAGATATGAGACAAACTTGCTTGAGGACCTAAATCTTAATCTTTATAAATCTTTTTCATCTTCAAAAAATGTTGAAGAGCTTAACTTATTTCAATCTCAAAAACGGTATGGTTATGGATATCTTTTAGAGTCGAGCTCTGGCAATGTTGATAGTGCAGTTACCGTCAATGCGGCAAATAATAGTGTTGAGACAATTCAAGATATTATTCTACCTTGGAACAAAGGCGATCAAAATGCTTTCTTTGTTAGGTATGACAATAATCAAGCATATACAAATGAAAAAGAAAGTGCATATGGAATTGATATTAAATATGATTTTAAAATAAGTAACCAAATATCTGGTAACATTAAGTTGGGTAGTAAGTCTAAAACCAAAAATAGAAATTTTAATAGAGACTATCAATATGCGTATTTTGGCTATGTTGCTGTGCAAGATAAAAGAGATTCAACAATTAAACATTTTGATTGGTTAAACGAAAGGGTCTCATTAGGCACCATTAACCCTACATATGGCGCATTTATTGATTATGATTATGAAAATAATGGAACAGAAAAAATATTTGATGGTAAATATACTATTGGGCCATTTCTCGATCTTGATAAAGGTAATCAACTTCTTGATTATTGGAGCGGAGATCCTTTTTATACTTCGGCCGCTTATCATGAAAATATAATGCATCATTCACATAAAACTCAGAGTCTCATATATGATTACAGAGGTAAAGAAGAATACATTGGAAATTACATTATGACCGATTTAAATATCGGATCCAAGCTAAACGTTATTTATGGAGTCAGGGAAGAAAAAAACACCACCACTTACAAAGCATTTGTAGGTTTAGAGGGTCCACTACCGCATTTTAATGCATCTACCTCTGACAGTCTAGTCACAAGCATTCGAAAAAATTCATACACATTGCCTGCTTTATTTCTAAAATATGATATTTTTGATTGGTTTTCTATCAGGTACGCTAAAACTAAGACCCTAACAAGACCAAATTACACAGATATTCTTCCTTTTTACCATATTTCTGGTGCTTCTCGTACTGTTCAGTACAGTAATCCATTTCTAACACCAGGAGTTTCAAACAATGAGGATATTGTCTTAACTTTTAATAATGATAAGTTAGGTTTATTAGCTTTAAGTTTTTTTACCAAAAATATTGGTGATCTAATTTACTCTGGTGGTAGAAGGTATATTGTAGGAGGAACAGCAGATTCTATTTATAACCTTCCTGATTATGCTGATAAATATCAAATTCTTAACTATAAAACAAACAACCCTTATGCTGTAGAGTTAAGTGGTTTTGAAATAGATTATCAAACACGATTTTGGTATTTACCAGGAATGCTTAATGGGTTAGTTTTTAATGCCAATTACACTAGAACAAAATCTGAGGTAAAATACCCGAGAACCACTATTGGTTATGATTTTTCAACTTTCCCATTATCGTTCACAAACACAGATAGTTTTTATGTGGACCGCTTGATTGATCAACCTAATGATATTTTTAACCTATCTTTAGGTTATGACTACAAAGGTTTTTCAAGTAGAATTTCAATGTTATATATGGATGATATATTTATAAGCACTGATTTCTGGCCTGAGCTGAGGCAGTCAACAGATTCATACACAAGATATGATTTATCATTAAAACAAAAATTACCCTACAAAGGTCTTGAATTCTATCTAAACATTAGTAACCTGAACGAGGTCGTTGATATTAATCGAATGAATGGATATAACCCAAAAGATCCTGATTTTGATGAATCTATCTTAAATGATCTATCAGATGCTTCGGATAAATCAATTGAAGATAGATTAGATATGATCCCAAGATCTAGTAGAGCAAAAAGCTTAGAGCAACATTATGGAAGAACGATTGACATTGGATTTAGGTATAATTTTTAAAGTTTCAGCATCTTGAAACTATTTTGTTCTGTTTTAGTAGTATCAAGCTTACTTTTTCTACTTAATAGTTGTCAGCAGGAAGTACTTTCTTTGGATAATATTTATCCTGATTCCTCTTTAAAAATAAAATATCAAGATGACTACAAAAGGAGTACATTTTTTAAAAGAATTAATGAATTCAAAGAAAATCCGATTGGACAAAACAAGGTTGTTTTTTTAGGCAATAGT
>JAYPLH010000127.1:0-5984 GCA_038365355.1 Fidelibacterota bacterium | reverse complement strand
TTTTATTTTGATTCGTTACACTAATAAAAAATACTCCACTAGGCACAAGTGAGCCACTATAGTTCATGGCATTCCACTGAATAATGTGATTCCCTTTTTGTGTAAAGTTCACATCCCAGTTATTAATTAACTCGCCTTTAATATTATGAATGCTAATCTGATATGTACCTGAATTATCAACCACAAGATTCATTTCTACGGAAGGGTTGAATGGATTTGGATATGGCTTTCCTAGAATAAAACTATCCGGATTTAGATTTTGAGTATCTATACTTAAGACCTGGTCAAAAGTAACACTTTGTATATTAAAACCAGCCTGGACAATTTGGATTTTAAGGAATTTCTCCCCTTCTGTTATCTCTATCCTTTGACTTGGAATATCTTCCCAGCTATACCATCCTCCCGTAGATGGTACATCTATAACACCTAAATTCTGACCACTCAGTTGAGCATAAAATATTCCTCCTGCATCGGGAGCAGAAATGCTAAAGCTTACATCATAAGTACCTGGCAAAACATCTTCTATAGTATAGCCTAACCATTCGCCGGCTTCTGTCCATCCAACAGTATATGGAATATTGGGATCGTCATCACTGCCTTCAACATCAACCCCATCATTTCTAAAAACCCAACCGTCATTGTAACCTCCATCTCCATCATTCCAATAATCACTATCCGAATAAGATAACCCACGAGCACCTATATCATAATATGCCGCTGGTATAGTACCTGGTATCGAATGTGTGATATAGGGTTTTGAAATTTCTCCATACTCAGCATCTGTTAAAGAAGCAATGACTCCAGGCCTAGTGATACAATTCTCTATTTTTAAACTATTCGCAAAGCTGGTTAACCCCATACCTGCAATGTTTGGATCAGGTTGCCCAGCTACTCCCCTCAAATAATCTATAATCACTTGATATTGGGGTGTAACCAATGCAGAATAAGGACTAGTAATTTTGTCAACCTTCTTATGTGTCCAAAAATTCCATCCGATGTTGTTTTCTTCCAAGAGCTTAAAAACTTCATAATACCAATGGTTAGAGTTCTCACCTGACTCACCCATCCACAAAGGAACTCCATAATTATTTCTCAAATTGATGTAAGACTGAATTGTTGAAATATCTGTTTGCCCCCAATATTTATGGAACGAATAACCCATATTATCATCCCAAGGTGGAGTAAGACCGGCAAAATCCGTTCCATACCAATTTCCCTCGATCCAAATTAAGTGGTTATTGTCAACCTCTCTAATTGCTTCCGTAATATCTACATATAACTGTTTAAACTCTTCTAAGGAAACACCACTTGGTAAAACTGGCTCATTAATCAAATCATACCCAGCAATTAAAGTATGGTCCGCATAGTACGTTGCAATTTCTTTCCAAATTTGGATTGTAAGTTCTTTGTAGCTATCCTCAAGCCACAAACGTGCAATTCCATCGCTATCACTGATTGGGCCTCCATTTTGCGCTCCTGGAGCGCAGTGCATATCAAGAATAATGTAGATATTGTGAGGCTGACACCATGTAATTAATTCATCAACTATAGCGTAGCCGATAGGAGTCTCTGTACCTGTTGAATCATAAAATTGTTTATAGTGGAATGGTACTCTAATATGATTAAAACCCCATTCAGCTATTTTATCTATATCAGCTTGGGCGACATAATTTGCTCTGTATAATTCCCAGAAATCGTTGGCCTCATCTTGCCCAATCAAATCTATTACGTGGTTTTCTATATCTGTTGGAGATTCAAACCCCTCAATCCAAGCTTGATTATGCAACATATATCCCTCTGGAACAAGCCAACCACCAAGGCCAAATCCTCGTAATAAAATAGGTTCTCCGTTTCCATCAACAACTTCCCCATCCATGTTATGCAGGAACCCCTGAGCAAAGGTAAAACCAAAAACTAAAATTGAAACAATCATTATTCGCATGTTAAACAATCTCCAAAACATTGAGCTGTGAGTACAGTATCTGCACTTCCAACATTAAGTAATCTATTATTATGTTCCCCAAAACCGCAATTACCTTCTACATCTTCCCAGCCTCCTTGCCAAGAATTTGGGAAATATCCATTACGATACTTATACGTGTAAGAAGCATTTGGAGCTAAAGTCAAAGTCGTTTGCCATATATTTGAGTTTTCAGACATCGACATTTGTATACCACCTGGCTGTCCAGAGCCAAGATCTCCCCCGGATAACCACACACCAGATCCGTTTACATTTTCATTGCTCATATCAACCTTAAATGTAACTTGAACATAATTATAGTTATCCGATTTTTTATATGCTCTAACATAATCCACATACATTTTCATTGGGAATGCACTTGCAGATATTCCCTGAACTCCTCCCCAGTCACCGCCAATAGCAAGATTTAAAATCAGGTAATGGGGGTCATTAAATGGCCATTTGCCATCGTCCCCATTGCTGTCATTATAAACAAAAAAGAATGGCTCATTATCAATTAGATATCGTAAATAAAAAGGGCTCCATTCTAGAGAGTATACATGAAATTGATCCGTTACATTATCTACATACTTTGATCCCGACCTTTGGGTGTTATACATGTGGTTGTATTCTTCTGTATGTATAGAGCCATGGATCATACCCTCATCGTATCCTACATGCTCCATAATATCTATCTCACCACATTCTGGCCACCCTAAAGAAGAAATACTTTCCCCCAGCATCCAAATTGCTGGCCATGATCCCTTCCCTGCTGGTAGTTTTGCTTTTATGTCAAACCTTCCATAAGTGGTTGAAAACTTATTGTCAGTATTTACCCTTCCAGATGTATAATCAGCAACATAGTTATTGCCAACAAAATCTGTTCCAGAATAACCAGGTTCTATATTCCCCTGTAAAACTAAGTACCCATCTTCTAGAAAAATATTAGTGTCTCGGTCTGTATAGGCTTGAAGTTCATTATTTACCCACCCGGGCTTCCAACTTAATTTATTCCACTTAGAAAGATCAAGCTCTTCTCCATCAAATTCATCTGACCACAACATCTCCCAATTTGAAGAAGCAATAGGGGTTTGATCATCCACTGAAACATTATTCTCTTCCTTACTACAAGAACATAAAATAAAACTATAGAATGCGATAACTAGAAAATGCGTTCTCATTAATTAAAAATATCGTTTTTATCTATTTCAATTAATTCCCCAAAGTCAGCAAGCTTTTGCATATCTATTTTTTCTCTATTTCCTACAATTGCAATGGTGTAAGGCTTCCCTTTTAGGTTTTTCTCGTAAAAATTAACTACATTTTTAAAATCAATAGATTCATAGTTATCTTTATACAAAACATTAGGGTTGCCATCATACCCCTGCAGTTTCCAATTTCTTGCAGTACGGGCTAAAGATCTGAAATTGGGCTTTGAGGTAACAAGTGATTGTAATAATCCAGATTTAATCCCTTCCATCCTTAAAGGTTTCTCAGGCATATTTCTCAAAAGGCCAAGATATGCTTCTATAGCATTAACAGTTTTATCTGTTTGGGTACCCATATAACCTCTAAAATATCCTTCACCATCTAAATACCATGGAACCTGATAGACACCGTATGCAGAATAAGCAAGCGACCTAAACTCCCTTATCTCCTGAAAAACTAATGCGCTCATCCCGCTTCCGAAATATTTATTAAAAGTTCTGGAAGTAAGTCGTTCATCTAATTCCATATTAGAACCTGGTATGAGGACATGAATCTGACTCTGTACAGCTTTTTTATCATTGTAAAAATATATAGTATTTTTATCCTTTAATTTTTGTTCATAAACAATAGGAGAATTTGATTTTTTTAATTGATTATTTAGCATAAGATTCTTTTTTACAGAAGTTTTCACTTCATTAAAATCTAACGTTCCCGTGAAAAATATAGTCGTTTCAAAATTCATAGCTGCAGAAATTTTTTCTAACAAAAAATCTGTATCCATCTTTTTGACTTCTTCAATTGTTGCTCGTTTTAACCAATTAGAATTTTGTCCCCACAAAGCATAATCTCTTAAAGCATTTCCTTTCGTTGATGCATCTCTTCCTTCAAACATTCGCTCAAGAGTGCTGCTTTGAATCAGTTTTTTTAATTTCTTTTTATCCTCTTTTCTAACTTTCAAGTTTTGTAAAAATTCACCGGCCATACTCAAAGTTTTTTCAAAATTTTTGTCAAATCCTTTTATATCTAATCCAAAATAATCTCCAGAACTATAAAAATTAATTGTAGCTCCTATTTTCTGAAGCTCTTCCTTGAGCACATTGAAAGAATACTTTTCGTTACCTATCATATTACCCAACTCTGCCGCATACTTTAATGCTGGATCTTCTTTAGTGCCAATACCATATTCAACTTTCATAGTGAAAATTGAATTCTTTGGATTCTTATTATGATAAAGATGATAGTTATTGCTTATCTCTTCATAATGCATATCTCTTTCAATATTTATAAAATCATATTCAATTTTATCTTCTGAAAGATTTTCTAATTTTTTCCGATAGGAAGAAACTTTTTCTGAATTTTTTGCTTTGATTGCTTTGAAAGGAGGTTTGTCTAGCTTTACCTTTTTGGGAAACCCCATTCTGGATTGATATACCAAATAATTATTATTGAAATATTTATTGGCTATTTGCACCACATCCCTTTTCTGTATGGATTCAATTGACTTAGGGTAATTAAAAATATCTTCCCAAGTCTTATCATAGTTCACTACTTCTAAAGCATACGAAAGACGATTACTCACATCCTCAAGCCCTGTTTCATAATCTTGAATCATAGAAAGCTTAACAGACTCCAGAAACTCCTCACTAAAATCACCTCTCTTAATTTTTTCAATTTGTTTTAAAACTTGGTTCTCTGCCCCACGAAAAGTTTGCAATACTAGCTTAGGAATAAAAACGAATGCCATAGATCCATGATCAGATCCTCCGAAGCCATCTATAGCAGAAGAAGATGTTAACTTGTTTTCTATACTTAACCGATCTAATAATCCTGTTGAAGATCGATTGTTTAATAAATTTTTAATTACCTGAATTTTTTCTGAATCCTCATGACTATTCGGTGGCACTCTGTATCCAAGAATACCAAAACGCACTGGAGTAAGTCTATTCTTTACCACCTCTCTTCCATTAAAAGGTTCTTCATCTACATCGACAAATTTTGGAGTAGGTCCTGACTTTAGCCTCCCAAAAGTAGACTCAATATGAGGTTTTATATTTTTTGATTGAAAATTTCCTGCTAACAAAAGATACATATTATTGGCTATATAATACTGATCATAATATTCCCTCATTTTGGTTAAAGATGGATTTTTGAGATGATCTACCGTACCAAGAACTGTTTGTTGCCCATAAGGATGGTCCTTCCAAAAATGTTCAAAGTATTCTTCAATTAGTTTTCTAAAAGGATTGTCCATTGCTCTATTTTTCTCCTCATAGACAACCTCTAATTCAGATTGAAACAATCTAAAAACAGGATTGATAAACCTGTGGCTGTTGACCTCGAGCCACTTGTTTATCTGATGAGGAGGAAACTGATTAAAATAAGCTATAACATCGTTGCTTGTAAAAGCATTGATACCTGTTCCACCCATTCCTTCTAATATTCTATCAAATTCATTAGGAATAGCATATTCTGAGGCTTTAAGGTTAAGATCATTAATTTTTTTCTGAATTTCTAATCTTTTATCATCTGATTTTGTTAAACCAAGATTATCATAAAGTAAAGCAATACTATCTAGATACACTTTTTCTTTTTTGAAGTCGACAGTCCCCAATTCCGTGGTACCCTTAAATAACATGTGCTCAAGATAATGAGCAATCCCAGTAGCATCTGAAGGGTCTTGCTTCCCACCTCCCTTCACAATTACCACTCCATAAACTCCTGAAGCTTCTTTATCTTCATTTAACATTACAGTCATCCCATTTTCTAGTTTATATTGCTCAACTTGCAAATTGTTAGAAAATAAAAAACTAAAAAA
>JAYPLH010000126.1:0-5998 GCA_038365355.1 Fidelibacterota bacterium | reverse complement strand
AAAAAATGGAAATAATTGATTGCTTAGATGATCCAAGTAATTTGCTTTGTAATTTCAGGTAGTAGTTTTTTGATGTATTAAAAAATGTAAAAATGAGGTAGCAGAATGTTGAAAAATAAAAATGTATTTATTACTGGTGGTAATCGCGGTATTGGTAGGGGCCTGGTAAATATCTTAGAAAAAGATAATAATGTAATTTTTTCTGTAAGAGAAAGTGCTAAGGGTGAAGAAGTAATTAGAGAATTCAGAAGCCAAAATGTAAACTATGTTGTTTTGGATGTGGATGATCTTGAAAGTATTCATGAAGCAAGAACAGAAATTGAGTCTAAAATGGATACAATTGACGTTCTTTTTAACAATGCAGGCATATTAATTCCACAATATGATGTTTCTGCAGTTGAGACATCGGAAGAATCTATTTTAAAAACATTTCAAACAAATACTTTAGGGCCTTTACGCGTTATTAAATCTTTATTGAGTATGATACCAAAAGGCGGTCGAATAGTGAATATTTCAAGCGGGATGGGACAGTTAGATGAAATGGAGGGGGGATCTTTGGCTTATAGATTATCCAAAACCTCACTGAATGCATTATCGAAGATTCTATCCGTTGAACTAGAAAAACGGGAAATATCTGTGAATGCTATATGCCCAGGGTGGGTTCAGACAGATATGGGAGGCAGTAATGCAAGTTTGACAGTAGAAGAGAGCACTGAAAAAATTGTAGCCTTTGCAATGCATGAAGAATTCCCGAATGGAAAATTTCTAAAGCATGGAAAGATTTTACCGTGGTAAATATTGAAGATTCTTTTTCATTATTAACAATGGAAAGATTCTTATCCGGCTATTTGTTGTTAGCATTGAAAGAATTAAATTATATTATTAATTATAAAGGTATTTAATAATGGAAACCGGAAAAGTCAAATTCTACAACAAAGAAAAGAAATACGGATTTATCACAGGTGATGACGGAAAAGATTATTTTTTTCACGCATCTGGTGTATCAAATGACATATATCTAAAAGACGGCGATAATGTCGAATATAAAGTTGTAGAGGGTGAAAGAGGTCCAAAAGCAGTAGATATATCGCCTGTTTAAATTTTTGTTCCTTTCCAATAAAAAGCCCCTTATAAAAGGGGCTTTTTTGTTTTTACATAATCTATGAAAATAGTTTTCAAATATAATGGGTGATATTTACGCATTGCTAACTGCAGTATGCTGGTCCTTTGCAGTAATACTTTTTGAATTATCGTCAAATAAATTAAATCCATTACAGATAAATATTGTGAAAAATTCATTTGGAGTAATTGGTTTCGTTATAACTATTTTAATTTTAGATATACCTTACCCTAGTTTTTCTAATAAAAATTTAGTAATTCTTGCGATTAGTGGTTTTATTGGTGTTGGAATTGCGGATCTTTTCTTTCTTGAATCCTTAAAAAAAATTGGATCGAGTTTATCCGCAATTGTTGCAACCGTATATGCTCCAAGTGTATTTATAATAGCATATATTTTTTTTAATGAAATTACTACATTAAATGTTTATCTAGGTACATTTTTGATTCTTGGAGGTATAGCAGTTTCGACCTATAATGTTCCAAAACAAATTACATCCTCACAGTTAATTGCTGGTGTTTTATTTGGTGCTTTAGCACAAGTTTTAACTGCAGCATCTGTTCTATCTGTAAAACCCATTATGCTGGATAATCCCATTTTATATGTTGCGCTAATTCGTTTTGGTGTTGGTTTAATGAGTGCTATTATTTTTATGCTTCTTAAATCAGGATTTAGCCTTGTTCTTACTACCTTCCAACAAGGTTATAGAAATATTTTTCTTTTAGGAGGATCCTTTTTCGGAACCTATCTTTCGGTGATTTTGTGGCTTGCAGGATATAAATACACTCTTGCAGGAAGAGCTGCAATTTACAATCAATTATCTACGGTGCTAATATCCATAATGGCTGTGTATTTTTTGAAAGATACATTAACCAAAAAAAAGAAAATTGGTATCTTTCTGTCATTCATTGGAGCTGTAATTGTCTCTTTAGATTAGGTCTTATATTTTAATAAATAGGGAGAAGTAAAAGTTTTGAATTTTAAATCGATACTAATTGGTGGAACTGGAGCTACAGGGCGAAAAGTATTAAAGCAACTAACCTTAAATAAAAAGTGCTCTTATATTACATCTATAGGAAGGAGAGAGTTGGATTCCGATCAGGTACATGATAAAATAAATCATATTGTAATTGATACTCTTTTAGATTTATCAAAAGTTGAGCAATATTGGATGAATCATGATGTGTTTTTTAATTGTATTGGGACAACAAAGAAGAAAGCGGGTGGATCTGATCAATTTCATGATATTGAATATGGTATATCTAATGAAGCTGCTAGAGTCGCTTCCAAAAGTAATATTCCGCATGCGTCTTTAATTTCAGCAAGTGGAGCTAATCATAAACTATGGGCAAAAAAATGGATTCATCCTCTCTTTTATTCCAAAACAATGGGTGAAAAAGAGCAGACGATTTTATCAAATCATTCCTTTAAATATACTTCAATTTTCAAACCTGGTATGTTAATTCGTCATATGAAAAAAAATAGTATTTACGATAAAATATTGAAAATTACCGGTACCGGTTTGAGTGTAGAAATACTAGCAAAAGCGATGATAAATGATGCTGAAAATGTATTGTTGAATAAAAGACATGAAAAAAATTGGTTTATGGAGGGTAACAAATCAATTTTACAGATTTAGGTAAATTAAAATCAGTTCTAACGATTCCATTTGATCTTTGCTAGATATAGTTTTTAGATTGATTTATCATTTATTTTTAAATAGGATTTACTATGATTAAAAAACTTTCTATGATATTTTTTTTCTGTCTTGTTACAGCCCAATACGACTATACTCTTGAGGACATTAATTCCTCCTCCAATACTTATGGACAGCAAATTAGCCCATCATTTTTTCAAGATGCTGTTACACTTCACTATTTTGGTTACTTCACATGAGGAACTTGCACTAACCGGTTCGGTCAGTTAAATAATATTTATGAAGACCTAAAAGCTCAAGGCTACCACGTTGAGTTAATAGGTATTGCAAGTGGTTCTCAGAGTTCTTCGTCTTCTGGCAATTGGACCTCCAATAATAATTCACCTGTTTGCACAGATAATAGCTCTAATGAAGTTTGGAATGGTTGGGGAGCATCCCAAAGGGATTTATTTGTTTTAGATCTTAATGGAGATTTGGTACTTCACCAAAATATAACTAGCGGTCTGCCTGATAACCTACAAAGCTTAATTATTGATCTCTTTGATCAATATGGCACAGAAATCTGTGATTTAAACAACATATACGTTTCTGAGGCCCATACTTCTGGTAATCCCGAGGATTACATTGAGATTTACAATAATGGCGGGGAGGACTGCTCTTTAGAAGGTTTTAAACTTGATGATAGCCAAGAAATGGATGATTTAACATTTGGGAATGTCGTTATTACTGCCGGAGGATATTGGCTTGGTTATGAAGATGGGGATTCAAGTTTTAGTTCTGGGTTGAGCAGCGATGGGGATGAAGTCTGGTTATCTGACCCTCTGGGAAATACAAAAATGGTTTCCCTAAACGCCTCTGTAGAGTTGGATGGTATTCAATTATCTCAGAGTTTTTCAAGTGATGGTTATGGGTGCTATACATCTCCCACTCCGGGTGAGAATAACACAGATTGCATTACTCTAGGAATTGAGAACAAAAACACTCTACCCGAAAATATATTGCTGTTAAATAACTATCCTAATCCATTTAATCCGACTACATACATTCCAATTGAAATGAAAAACAGGGAAGATGTTATGATTGAGATTTTTGACGCAAGAGGTAGTTTTGTCAAAACTATCTTCAGTGGATTCTTAGATCGTGGTATACATAAATTTCGTTGGAATGCAACAGGAAGTGATGGGATAGAAGTAGGGTCTGGAGTTTATTTTTATACGATCAAATCAAATAGTGTTTCATTATCAAAAAAGATAGTATTTGCTAAATAATAGTTTCTTGAATAAGCAACCCTTGTTTTTGGCAAGTGTTGTACAATGGTAGGGAGTTTAATTACTCCCTACTACCCATTTTTTAGTCCCCTTACATCCGTTCTTAATTCAATTTAATTCTTATTTTCCGTAAAGCTCTTTGAATCCACCTCTCATAAAAGTATCAAACCATCCTCCATTATATAAACTAAAAAAAATCAATAGAGAAAAAACTAAAAAAAAGAAAAATAGTAGGTATATAAACTTTTTACCGTTCATGTTTAAAATATTAATTCATTATTAAAATAAGAAAATGAAAAGATATTATTTGATTTCAATTACTAAATTTATTCATATATAAGTAATATTTTAAAATGTTAAACAATATAACTCTTCTAATAAAATATGCTTTCAGGGGTATGCTTGGGAAATGTCCAAATTGTTCAAGAAAAAAATTATTTTTATCTCATTTTAAGATGAAAAAAGCTTGTAATAATTGTGGTATAGATTTGATTGAAAATAACGGTGATAATTGGTTTTTTCTTCTTATTGTAGATAGAGCTTTATTTATTTTTCCTATTGTGGTAGCATTTTATTTTGAAATACATCCAAAAATGATTATTTCCCTATCATTATTCCTTTTAATACTTTTTATAATAATTACTCCATTTAGATTAGGGTTATGCCTTGGTTTTGATTACTATTTTCGATCTAAAATTATAAAAAAGTAAAGAGAATCGTTTTTCTAGTAAGTATTATGTCTATGTAATTGAACTGGATAAAAAGATTTCAAATTCTAAAAAATTTCGTTCAAAAAACCCTTTTTACATAAAAAAAAGTGACTGTTTTTATATTGGACAATCCATCAGAACTCCGTGTTTGAGATTTGAGCAACATAAAGAGGGATACAAATCAAATAGCTATGCTAGGAGATATGGTATAAAAATTTTATCCGATCTTTATGATAGATACAATTCAATTCCTGCAAGGAGAGATGCAGAAAACATAGAGAAAATGTTAGGTGAACGACTTCGTTTGAACGGTATAGGTGTATGGTTTAATTGAATGAGTTTTCAAAAACGCGAAAAAAATATTTATATTGATGTAAATATATTTTATAGAATTAAAGATAAATCAAATATACATAAAATAATGCTTAATTTTAGTGTACATATATCAGGATCAAATCATGCTTAAGCCAAAATTATCTTTAAAAACCTTTTTCTTATTTATTGTAATGTTTTTCATTTTTTCTGGGCAGACCAGCCTTGAATCTCAAATGAAAGAATTAAATAGATTGCAGGCTCAACTTCAGGCACTACAGTCAGGAACAAATCCAGAAACATTGCAAAAGGATAATAATATAGATAATGAAAGTTTTGAACATGATTCTCCTACTGCTCAAAGGTATCAAGTAGTTGATGTGAATTATCGTCAATATAATTCAGTAATCAATGGATATACTGAATTAAAAAGCGTAATGAAAATCGATCTTTATAATGGCGACACATGGCTTTTTGTAATAGAAGGGCAAAATGGTTTTTGGAAAAGAATTAATAACTGATAATATAGGACTTTGCAGATAACTTAATTTGTTTAAGACTCCTTTTGAAGATCCTGTAAATCTATACAGCATCATACATTTCATTGAATATGGTATTTTGGCATTCCTTCCAAAGGTTACCACCATTCATGTTTTAGTCATTTCTTTTTCATGGGAATTGCTTGAGTTAATTATTCCCTTCAACTGGGCGAATGAAAGCTTTTTAAATAAATTTGCTGATGTTTTATTTAATCTTTCTGGTTTTCATTTTGTTAGGTTTTTTCGATGATATATTTAAATAATGTAATTATCTGTTAAAATGTTGAATACGCTAAAGATTTCATCCGTTTATATAATGAGTATTTTTTATGTAGGTGTAGGTATAGATCATTTTAGGCGTCCAGAATGGTATGTAGAAATTGTACCACCTTTTC
>JAYPLH010000125.1:0-6063 GCA_038365355.1 Fidelibacterota bacterium | reverse complement strand
GAGGCATTTGCAAAATTTGGTTCTGATTTAGATAAGGCGACACTTTCCCAGCTGACAAGGGGAGAAAGGATGGTAGAGATACTAAAACAAAATCAATACGTTCCGATGGATGTTGAAAAGCAAATTGCCATCATTTTTGCTGCCTCTAAGGGTCAGTTAGATGATTTGGATATTGAAGAAATATCTGATTTTGAAACTGGATTATTTGATTATCTTGATGCAAATGCATCAGATAGTCTTGCTTCCATAGTGAACGAAGGATCCATATCGGAAGAGATCGGAGAGAAACTTGAAAAAGCAATCTCAGATTTCAAGGTAGGATTTAAAGCTTAGATCTTAATGGCAAACCTCAAAGATATACGTGACAGAATCAAGTCTGTTAAAAGCATACAGAAGGTTACAAAGGCGATGAAAATGGTTGCCGCTGCTAAAATGAGAAAAGCACAGGAGCGAATGGAACAGAGTCGTCCATATTCGAATTCATTATCCGAAATCATTGAACATCTTTTACCAGATATAGATAGAGAATCTCTTACACTCTTACAGGTTCGTGAAATAAAACGGAAAGCTTATGTTGTAGTATCTGCAGACCGAGGTCTAGCGGGAGCTTTCAATACTAATCTCTTAAAAATAGCTCAGAAGGAGATTGACGAATTTGGAAGAGAAAACGTAGATATCTTTTGTATAGGAAAAAAGGCTCGAGACCATTTCAACTACAGAAATTATAATGTCTTAGAGAGTCATATTGATTTTTGGGCTGAGATGGAATTTGAAAATGCAATGATGATTGGGAGAAGTGTAATCGATCATTTCAAAAGTGGATCTGTTGATGAGATTCATGTAGTCTATAACTACTTTACAAATATTGCACAGCAGGAGGTCAAATCTGAAACTCTTCTACCATTATCATATGATGAAGGCGATTATACTGCCTCTGACCGTCTATATGAGCCTTCAAAGAAGGAACTGGTTGAAGTTCTGATTCCAAGACACCTTAATATTCAGATGTGGAAATATTTATTAGAATCATATGCAAGTGAGCAAGCTGCACGCATGCTTTCTATGGAGAATGCTACGTCAAATGCTCAGGATATGATAAAAGATTTAACGTTACAATTCAATAAGGCAAGGCAGGCTGCAATAACAACAGAAATGTTAGAAATTGTTGGTGGAGCTGAGGCCTTAGGATAATAAAAAAGGATATCCATACTATGTTAAAAAATGGAAAAATTTCACAGGTAATGGGCGCAGTCGTTGATGTTATCTTTGAAGATGGTCATTTACCAGATATTTATAATGCATTAAAAGTTGACAGGGGAGAAGAGGGGACTCTTGTTTTAGAAGTAGCACAGCATCTTGGTGATTCTGTAGTTCGAACGGTTGCAATGGATACTACAGATGGATTAGTTCGTGGTCATGTTGTAGAAGATTCTGGCGAACCCATTTCTGTTCCTGTAGGAGAAAAAACCTTAGGGCGCTTGTTTGATGTTTTAGGAAATACGATTGATCAAAAAGGTGACTGCGAAACTGAAAAAAGAAACCCTATTCACCGTCCTGCGCCAAAACATGAAGATTTAGCTACCTCAACTGAAGCCCTCGTGACTGGTATTAAGGTTGTTGATCTTATGGAGCCGTATACTAGAGGAGGAAAGACTGGATTGTTTGGCGGTGCTGGAGTGGGGAAAACAGTTTTGATTCAAGAGTTAATCAGAAATATTGCTACGGAGCATGGCGGATACTCAGTATTTGCAGGAGTTGGAGAAAGAACCCGTGAGGGGAATGATCTATATGCTGAGATGACTGAATCAGGAGTTATTGATAAAACTACCATGGTATTTGGTCAAATGAATGAACCACCAGGAGCGCGTTTAAGAGTTGCTCTTAGTGGTTTAGCAATGGCGGAGTTTTTCAGGGACGACGAAGGTAGGGATGTTTTACTTTTTATTGACAATATATTCCGTTTTACTCAAGCAGGTTCAGAAGTGTCTGCATTACTAGGTAGGATGCCATCTGCTGTAGGTTATCAGCCTACTCTTTCCACTGAAATGGGAGACTTACAGGAAAGAATCACTTCAACTAAAAAGGGATCAATTACTTCCGTTCAAGCTGTTTATGTCCCCGCAGATGACCTTACAGATCCAGCTCCAGCAACTGCATTTGCACACTTGGATGCAACAAGTGTTTTAGAGAGGAAAATTGCGGAGCTAGGTATATATCCTGCAGTTGATCCGCTAGCATCGACATCTAGAATCTTAGACCCAAGGGTTATTGGTGAAAAACATTATAATGTTGCAAGAGATGTTCAATCTGTTCTTCAGCAGTACAAAGACCTTCAAGATATTATAGCTATTCTTGGAATGGATGAATTATCTGATAACGATAAGCTTACCGTTGCAAGAGCTAGGAAGATCCAAAAGTTCATGTCTCAACCGTTTTTTGTTGCTGAACAATTTACTGGTACACCAGGAAGATATGTGAGTCTAGAGGATACAGTATCTGGGTTTGATGCCATCCTAAAAGGCGAGGTCGATGAGTTGCCAGAAAATGCATTTGCTTATGTAGGCACGATAGATGAAGCAATTGAAAAGCATAAAAAGTCAGCCGCCTAATGACTGTATATGATGTAGAGATAGTAACACCAATCCGTGAGCTTAAACTTCAAGATGTTAGTTATTTACGATGTCCTGGTTTAGATGGCTCATTTGGCATCATGAATAATCATCGCGAGGGAATTTTTGCATTATCAGTTGGTGAAATTAAGGTCTCCCAAGATGGAAAAAGTGAATACTACGCAACTGGAGGAGGGTTTGCTGAAATTTATAATGATTCTGTGAAGCTTCTTGTAGAATCTTTAGAAAAATCAAATGAAATTGATTCCAATCGTGCTAACAACTCTCTTAAAAGAGCACAGCAGAGGAAAACTGAACAAAACTCTGAAATTAATGATGCTAGAGTTGAAGCATCTTTGATTCGTGCCCTGAACCGTTTGAGAGTATCAAAAAGATAATCATTAATTCAATTACAATTATTAAAACCGCTTGTAATTTTAAGCGGTTTTTTTATGGAAAATTTTAATTAAATATGTTTAAACGGACACATAATTGCGGAGATCTAAGATCTTCAGAAATAGATAATAAAGTAATATTGAATGGATGGGTTAATAAGGTTCGGCTACATGGACAAGTTGTTTTTATTGATTTACGTGATAGATATGGTAAAACACAGATTGTTTTTGATGCCGATGATTATGATGGTGAATTTGAAGAAATAAAGAAAATATCGATGGAAGATGTATTATCTGTAAAAGGTTTAGTAAGATCAAGAATTGAATCGGCAATAAATCCGAATCTATCAACAGGTAAAATTGAAGTTATAGTTTCTGAATTCATTATGCTTAATGAATCAGACCCATTGCCATTTATGCTCGATAACCGAGAAAATGCTGAAGAGGATTTAAGATTAAAATATCGCTATCTTGAATTGAGAATGGAAGAGCTTCAAAAAAATTTACTAATACGACATGAAGCATACCAAGCAACGAGAAATTTTTTGTCAGAAAATCAATTTGTAGAAGTTGAGACCCCTATTTTAATGAAATCAACTCCAGAAGGCGCTCGAGACTATTTAGTACCAAGCAGGGTGCACAGAGGGAAATTTTATGCGTTACCACAATCTCCACAGATTTATAAACAGATTCTAATGATTTCTGGATACGATCGATATTTTCAGATTGTCAAATGTTTTAGGGATGAAGACCTAAGAGCTGATAGGCAACCAGAATTCACCCAAATAGATATAGAGATGTCTTTTATAGATGAGGAAGATGTATTCAGCTATATGGAGAGATTAACAAGACATATATTTGAAACTGTTTCAAAGATTAATCTACCTGATTCTTTTCCAAAAATTACTTATCAAGAAGCAATGGAAAAATATGGTTCTGACAAACCTGATTTAAGATATGACCTCAAACTAATTGATCTTAAACATTATACGGATATTTCAGATTTTAAAGCATTCAGTAATGCAGAGAGAGTCAAAGGAATCATCGTAAAGGGTGGTGGAAAATATACAAGGAAGATGATTGATGAGTTAACTGGTTTTATAAAAAAATATAAGGCTAAGGGATTGGCGTGGATGAAATTGAAAGATAGTTCATTTGAAGGAGGTATATCAAAATTCTTTTCCGCGGAATTGCAAGAAAAAATGCAAAATGAATTGGTTATTGAAAATGGCGACATTCTTTTTATGATCGGAGATGAGTCAAAAATTGTACTTAATGCCTTGGGGCATTTAAGAAGTGAAATTGCCAAAAGAGAAGATTTAATTAACAAAAATGAATACTGCCCAATCTGGGTAACAGAATTCCCTATGTTTGAATATGATGATGAAAATGAGCGCTATGTAGCAATGCATCATCCATTTACCGCTCCAAGAACGGAAGACATTAATTTACTAGATACCAACCCTTCTAAAGCTCTGAGCAGAGGTTATGACTTAACAATGAATGGCTATGAAATTGCTGGCGGATCTATCAGAATACATTCAACAGAATTACAGGAACAAGTATTTTCATTGTTGGGCTTAAGTAAAAAAGAAGCAGTGGATAAATTTGGATTTCTAGTTGAAGCGCTATCATATGGAGCTCCACCACATGGTGGTATTGCATTTGGATTTGATAGGCTTGTGATGTTGCTGGCTGGTACAGAAAACATTCGTGATGTAATCGCTTTCCCAAAAACCACTTCTGCAGCATCATTGATGGATGAAAGTCCTAGTAGTGTGAGTGATTCACAATTGGAAGAGCTTGGAATTAGAATTCACAATTTAAAAAAATAAAAATTTATTTTTTTATGCGTTTAGGATTAAGAAGAACTAAAAAAAAATAGGATGCTAACCCTACCGAATTAAAAATCATACACATTACCATTATTTGATATCGAGCGGCTATTAATGGTGATGTTCCTGATAAGATTTGTCCTGTCATCATCCCAGGTAGTGAAACTAGTCCTACAGCGAAAAGTGAATTAATAATTGGAATTAAAGATGCCTTAAAAGCTACTCTTTTTGCATTATCATATTTGATACCTTTACCAATTTCCGCCTGTAATCTTTCAGCTGCAAGGCTGACGCCATTCATTGCACTAGAGAAGATCATCCCTGCTAATGGGATCATAAATCTAGGTTTGTACCAAGGATCTAATTGTAATAGTAATTGTGTGACTATAAATAAATTTATACCCCCCCCAATTGCTATCGAAATAATAGCGTATTTTAACAAATTAATTCTATTTTCATTAAGGATTCGTAATGCAATCCAACTTCCTATTACAACCATTGATATTAAAATACATAAAACTATTAGTGAGCAATTGGAATTAAAAATATATGATAAGAAATATCCCATTATAATTAGCTGCCCTAACATTCTGCATAGAGCATATAAAGAGTTTTTCCATTCAAGGGACCATGAATAGATAATAAAAGACAATATTCCTGAAGGGATAAAAATAATTAATAACTGGGTATAAGTTATGGGTGTTATCGCTTCATCCATAAGGTGTTGCTTTTAAGATAAGCTTATAGTTCGATACCATAATAAGATAGAATAAATATCGTTAATAAATAGAAAGCAATGGTTAGAATGATTGCAATTAGTAAACTTTGCCAAAAATTGAAACCAATATTGATTAAAAAAGGTATGGATAAGAAAAGTACTAAGGATGGTATAACCATCCAAAAGATACTAATGGACAAATTTTTTATTCTTTCAATATCCCTAGAATCAATATAAAGCCATATCATAGACAGAATAGAGATAAGAGGAATGGATGCTACAAGTCCTCCGATAAAACTGCTTTTTTTTGATATCTCTGAAACTATAGTAATGATAGCCGAAGAGATTAACAATTTTAAAAATATATAATTCATTTTTTAAGTCTCTATTAAAATATTTTAGATAATTTAAGAAATAGGTCTTGATAATAAAGTCTAAAAGTATTTTAATCCTTTAGTCTATTATAACAATTCGAATTTGACCAAACTTGTATTCCAGTATTAATA
>JAYPLH010000001.1:0-32547 GCA_038365355.1 Fidelibacterota bacterium | reverse complement strand
GAAGACACAGATGCTATTGATCTTGATAATGTGAATAATGGAATTGTTAGGAATAATCGTATTTATAATTTTAATGGATCAAATTCGGATGGTATAGACATTGGAGAAAGTTCAGAAGATATTTTAATTGTTTCCAATTTAATTTATCATGCCTGGGACAAGGGGATTTCTGTGGGGCAAAGTTCATCCGTCACTTTGGATAAAAATTTGGTCGTTGGTTGTAATAATGGAATTGCTGTTAAGGATAATTCGTTTGCTTATATTACTAATAATACTTTCTTCAATAATGATACCTCCATATCTTGCTTTGAAAAAAATGATGGTGCCGGAGGTGGTTCAGCAGAAATAATAAATACAATATTCTCTGGTAATGCTTCATCATCAATTTATTTAGATGACTTTTCAAGTGCATCGGTAACGTACTCTCTTTCTGATTCTGAACTTTTGCAGGGAGAAGGAAATTTATTTTCTGACCCACAGTTTTTAGATCAGACTATATATAATTTAGAACTTGCTAGTCACTCTCCTTGCTTGAATTCAGGTAGCCCAAATTTTCCATTGGATCAGGATGGAACAAATTCTGATATCGGTGCTTATTACATGTATAGCTCTGATGATTATCCCTATGAAATCACTTATGCCTTTATTGATCAATTAAAAATAAATGAATTATTAGCTAGCAACAATACAATCAATACTGATGAGGCTGGTGAATATGACGATTGGATTGAGTTATACAATCCAACAAATCAGAGTTTAAATTTATCTGGATTATTATTAGTAGAAGGTTCAGATCAATGGCAATTTCCGGATACGGCGAGTACAATTTCTCCTGGAGATTTTTTGCTTGTATGGTGTGATGATGATGAGTCCCAAGGACTGCTACATACCAACTTTAAATTAAGTATGGATGGTGAGGAAATTAAATTGCTGAAATCAGATGGCGTAACAGTTATTGATTCAGTTTCTTTTGGTCCGCAAACAGCTGATCAATCCTATGGAAGGATTCCAGATGGGAATGATGAGTGGGGCTTTATGTTACCCACTCCTGGTCTTTCAAATACAGATTTATCCATTTTTATGAATGCACGGATACCAGAGGATTTTCACTTATTTCAAAATTTTCCAAATCCATTTAATCCATCAACAGTAATAAGATACGCGTTACCAAAAGATAATTTTGTTATTTTAAAAGTTATCGATTTGATGGGGAGAGAAGTCAAAACATTGGTAAATAGCTTTCAAACTAAAGGGAATAAATCTGTTGTATGGAACGCTATCAATAATCAGGGGTTGTCAGTGTCCGCGGGAGTTTATTTTTATTCTCTTGAATCTGGAGAATTTATTCGCACCGAAAAAATGATACTGATCAAATAGTTTTTTTTGTTCTAAGAATATTTTACTGCATAGGAATACATAAGAGCATTCTCTTTTGGTATTATTTAAGCTATGATTTGTATTTACTCTTTTTTTACAAACATATCGAGCTAATAATATTTTAATTAGTTAAAACTATTTCAGAATATTGAGCCTTGGTTAATTGTGAGTTGTCATGAGAGAGAGTAGCTATTCCTACGTAAAATGATTTTCCCCATTTTGAAACATTTAATTCTCCGAGCTTTTGCCAATCATTACTACTCAAAACAAAAAATTCAATAATTTTACCTGATTTCTTCATTTTTAATCGTGCATCTGTTAAATCAATTTGGGGTCCAGATTTAGCTTCCATAGTCTCACCATTATTTGTTCTGTAGCCAAACTCGGTATTACCGCTTGGAAACATATTAATTAACCCATGTGCAGAATTTGAATTTAGGCTTTTTCGGATCATGAGTCCTGCTTTAGCATATTGATGAACATTATATAGTGAGTCAATTTTTATACTAAAACTAAAGTCTGTATTTAATTTTTGATATGCATATCGGAACTGATCATTTGTATTCCAAATATCATTACCACCTCCATAAAATGACCAGTTGTTTTCATTTACTTTTTGCCCGCCTTTTAAGGGTCTTCCAATATCTCGGACTTTCCATGACATTGGTAAAGGATCTTCATGAGGAGGTTTTATTATAGAGGGTGGTTTTGGAGGTAATTCATCTAAAACAGCTGGTTTGTTTTTTGTAGTAAGCCAATACTTTAGATCTTTATCTATAGATATTTCCATTTCTCCAAAAGAAATAAACCAATCACGTATTTCATTGTAAGAAGCGGTTTTTAAATTTACATAATTTATGTCTTTAGCATTAGTTACCATGCCCCACGTTCCATCTCCAACTCCTCCATTTGCATCAAGAACTTTATAAGACCACATTGTTGCTGGCCAGTATAAGGATTCATAAAAATCATAATATCTCCGCATCATCTCACCACCGCCAGCACCTTTCAGTACGACGTTAAACTCGCCAATTAATAATGGGCTATTGAATTCTTCCATTTTTGCTACCCAATTTGGTAAACCTTCTAATAAAAATTCTGCGTGTATAAATGGAGTTGCTGATCCCCATCCAAAAAAACCTGGATAGAAGTGCATGGTGTATATAACATTATTTAATTCTACAGATTTAATATTTTGATAAAAATCAATTCCGCTAGTATGCCCTGGGAAAATCACTAAATGATCATCATTATTTTTCCTTATTTCTTTGTAGCACTTCAGAACAATTTTTTTCAAATTTTTCTCACTACTACCCCAAGGCTCATTTAAGAGGTCATAAGCTGCAACAGTAGATTCGTTTTTATATCGATTGGATATCTGTTTCCAAAGCCAAGCAGTTTGATCTTGAAATCCTTTATTAGACCATAGCTTATTATAACCAACTCTTCCTGAGTGATCCATACCGCTTTGTCGTCCCGGTGCTCCGTGCATATCGAGAATAACATAAAGTCCTTTTTCTTTTGCAATTTTAATGGTGAGATCTAACCATTCCCAAGCATCATTTTTTAATTTGAATGGTTTTATATCTGAATCCATCAGAAGTTTGTAATCAAACGGTAATCTAATAGTATTCATACCAAATGATTTTATAATATCAAAGTCACTCTCTTTCATCCAATGAGATCGATATATATCCATCAGTTTTTCAGCTTTTTCTTTTCCAAATCTATGTTCTAGAGTTTCAATAAATTCGTGTTGATCTTCAATACCTTTACCAGCATAGTTTAACATCCACATTTCAAGCATAAGCCAATTACCTGTATTGACACCTTTTAGGAAAATCGGTTGATTCTTTTTGTTGGTGATTTTTCCATTTTTTAGTTGTAATAAATCACTTCCAAAAAGAGTTGCAAAGGAAACTATTAGATATAAAAAAACTTTGTTCATATTGGGCGTTCCAATTTATTTGTTATTGTTAAATAAAAACTTTTCATGAACCTGAAATTGAATTTTGGTTACACTACCATCTCGATTAAAAATTGAACGACTTCTTTTTTGATCAATAAAATTTCCTTCTATTTTAATGTTAGAGTTGTCATTTAAAATTAAATTAATACGATAATCCTGTTTGGACAGAGTGTATACTATGGGTACTTGGCAAAAAGTATATGCGAGTTGATTTTTAAGAATTTCAAGAGATCTTTTTGTTTTAGAAATATCAAAATAAGTAAAAATCTGGTTTTTTATCAGGAATTCTTCTTTTGATAAAAGACTAGTATCAAACATTATGCATCCATTTTGAACAAAGCATCCAAGCTCTCCAAACCTAGTTAAGATTTCTTCCTTGACTTGACCCGTCATCCCAGGTTGTTGTGCTCCTGAATGAGATGGGGTATGTGAGTAGGGATCAAAAGGAAATGCGCCATATTCTTTTGGAGTTTTAGCTGCGCTCAAACCCTCTCTTATTTCATAGTAATATCTTCCAAGGCTTTGGACATTATTTCTTTCAAAAGAATTATTGTTTTTTGCTAAAAAGAAGTTTTCTTGGGTTGCTAAAAGTAATTTTGAGACCATATGCCAATATATTGATCCAATGCCTTCATAAGAAAACATTGTTCCAGATCTTCCTGTAAAATTTCTATGATTAAAAACAAGTTCATAAATATTGGAAATATGTTCTAATTCTTTTTCAAATGGTATATCCTCAATTTCTGATTTTGGTAATTGTTTTAGTGCATTAATTAAATCAAATATATTTCGAAATTTAGGGTTAAAACGAAAATTCCCATCGGAATCCTGCTCTACAATTGATGTGTTTTTTTGGTCCACCATTTTTCTTAATAAAATACTCTTTTTAAGATGGTCTGGGTCAATAATATTTTTATTTAAGAAAGGAGTAATCTTTTTTTCAGGATATAAAATAAAACTTTTCATATCAGCACGGTACAGGTTGCTGGAAAAAAGTGACTTCAGGGTTGAAGTAGTGCTATACGGTTTTTGTGATTCGCAGCTTAGTCCAGCAACTTGACCCTCGAGCATAAGGTCTAGTTTTTTTATATCAATGGACTGATTTTTAGAATCAATATTTATTGTGTTATAAGCATCAAATAATCCATTATCCTTACGATTGTCGAAGATAGTCTCATTAAATTGACTACAGATTTTTGAAAGAAAACTTTCTAGTTTATTTAAAGATAATTGCTCAAAAGTGCTAAATCCTGAAGAGTATATTTTCTCCCGATAATTTTCAAATATTTCTCCTAAGCCAGATACATAATTCATCCTCTCTTTATCGGAGAATAGAGTATGGCTTTTATGTTTATTTTTGGTTATTTCTGCATCTACTTCATGGAACCAAAATAATACTTCTGAAGAAATATTAATATTTTTTGTTTTAATTTGTGAGATAATCTCTTTGAAAAAGTTAAGAAATCTTTTGAGGTAATATACAGTTACCATTGAGCATCCATTTCCAACTAATGCATTGTTTGCATCATTCCACTCAGGTCGTTGGGTATTGAGCCATATTCCTGCTCCTGGAACATAATTACAAATTTTTGCTAGAGATAAAACGAGAAGTTTTTCACATAAGGTTACGTGGTAAACATCTTTGTCCTTATTCAGCAGTAATCTACCATCAGATCCTAATTCATTAACTAAGTTCAAGATTTTATTGTGGTTTTCAAAATCAAAGTCAATTGTTTCTTTAGGGTTTTCAGCTATTTTTTTAAACTTTTTTATTTTGTACGGAATATTTGCATAACTAAAAATTGCATCGTTAAATAATTCCTCTATTCTTTCTGGGTAAGTAGCGTTTAAATGTTCTAGTAACTTTAAAAGATATATAATTTGATGGTCGTTCCAGTATCCAATATGACTCCAAGAATCATCAGGCTCTATAATTTCCCAATCAATGCCATAGCTTGTGATTCTGTATGGATTATAGCCATCAGCAGATGTTGCATTTAAAAATATAGACACCATTGATTCCCATGAGTTAGGATAACTAAGTCCTAGTGCTTCCCAGTTTTGAAAAATATCTCTCCAATTTCCTTCAAAATAAAGTACTGGGTCACCATTTATATCCTTTGTTAGAATATTAAAATGATTCCATGGCCTGCTAGGGTCTCCGTGTCTTCTTCCTAGCGTAAGGGGAAGGTATTCTCGGCAAAGCCTTCGTATAGAAGGTTTATTTAATTTGTCACCAAATTCTAAAAGATCTTTAATATTAAAAGAATCGGGGAGTTGGTTAATGTTAGTTTGATAAGCTTCAAATGTCTTCTTACTTCTCTTCTGTAAAAATAATACAAAGCTATTTTTTTGTATCTTGTAGTTATCAAAAAACACTCCGCCCCTTAAAACATTGTATGTAACATTTGCTGTATGATGTAAATCATTTATTTCTAACTCTGTACATTGGAATCCATCAGCCATTCCAATATTTTTTTCAAATGCACTGTAATTATCTGCTAAACTTTTTTCTAGTTTCTTTTCAATGGAATCACTGTCCTTTAAATCTGAAATAATTGAACTAATGTCAGACTGAGATTTTTGTACATCTGCAATGATATACCAGGTCATTTCTTGATCAGAGGGTAATGGTTTTTGAATGAAGTTTAAAAAGCTACCTTCTTTACCTTTTAGTAAGTGGTCTTTCTCAAATTCATTACTAGACAAAAATGTACTAATTGATTTTTCATTCACTGAAAGTTCAATATTATCACTAGAGTGTGACCAAACTATATTTGAAAACAGCGATTCTCCAGGGTCTGGTTTGTCCATTAGTAATGCGTTCATATAATATAAAGCATAATTATAATCTGAATTACATTCGGATACTTTATATGCATTTGCCAGGTTGCTCATCTCCTGCTGTGTTCTCAAACTTACTCCAGCAGGTAAGATGTTTCTTAAACCATCAACTAGCTTAATATTTAATTTTTTACCACTATGATTTAATAATTTAGTTTTTTTAACAAAACCATATCTTGCAGATGCCTGCCAGCTATAGAGAAATGTGAGTCCGATAGTATGATTGATTTCTTCAAAGACTATTTTATTACCTAAACTATTTTTATAAAGATTCTGATTCTTTTTGTAATTATCGATTTGATTTGAAAAAGGTTGCCAAGAATACTTTTTATTATCTTTATCAATAGAAATACATGTTATTGGACCCGTAAAATGTGCATTTTTATGTAACAAATCATCTGTCACATAAGGGAACAGAGCATGCTCAGCTTTTTGTCTTCCAGCACTTAAACATCCTGAGCTACTAATATACATCCAGTGATTGTCAGCACTTGTAATCGACATGAGAAAAGGATCAATATCTTTGAAATTTGATATTTTGTACAGATTATCTTTCATTTATATAGTTCGTTTTTTTTATTGGCTTATTATGGTAATAATAGATCTAGGGGGTATTGAAAAGGGTTTAGAGCTTGAACCATTTTCATATAAAAATGGTACGCTATTTTCCTCTTTATTCATAATTGTTGTAGTTATTTTTTGATTTTTATCAATAGCAGAAAGTGCAAGAAGTGTGTTGGTATTATTCTCACTTTTAATAATTTTATCTCCTCTACTAAAAAATCTAGAAAAATGACCTAAGTAATAATAAGAGCTTTGGAAAAGTAATTCCTGGGTCTTGGTATCAACTATTATAGGTGCACTGCAATAATTGCCAACATGATTTGGTCCACCGTTTTCATCTAGTAATAGGTTCCAATCAATCCAGGCTACTGTCCATCTATTGAGATCATGTATAATAGAAGTTGCATATCTTTCTCCTAAATCCCACGAACCAAGATGTGGCCCTTCCTCTTGGCAACCCTCTGTAAATATTAATTTTTTGTCGGGGAATTCATCATGCACCTTTTGGACCTCGTCAAAATGATCACCATTATACCAGTGAAAACCAGTACCCCATACGTATTTTGCAGCATCAGGGTCTGACAACACCGCTCTCGATCGTCTGACCATTACGTCTCGGTTATGATCCCATATTACAAGTTTTTTATCAAGATATTTATTTTTTTCTAAAGCAGGACCTAAAAAATTCTTTATAAAATCTCGCTCTTCTTCTCCTGAGTATACACATGAGTCCCACGTCTGTACTGCTTCGGGTTCATTTTGTACAGAGATTCCCCATATAGGAACACCATCTTCTTCGTAAAATTTTATGTATTTACAATAATATTCAGCCCAAGTACCCCGATACTCTTCTTTGAGCTTTCCACCGTGATTCATTTGATTATTTGTTTTCATCCATGGAGGTGGGCTCCAAGGAGAGGCCATAATATGAATAGGAGTAGATGCTTTTTCAAGAGCTGATTTGATAAATGGGATGAGCATCTTTTTATCTCTTTGAATAGAAAAGTCTGTTAATTCTCGATCTTCAGTTTCGCAAAGAGCATAGTTTCCCAATGAAAAATCGCAACTGTTTATGTGAGTTCTGCCCATATTGTACTGATTCCCACTTTTACCGAAGTATGCTTCAATAACTTTATTTTTTTTATTTTTATCAAGCTGATCATAAATACTTGCAGATGCTTCCGTAAAAGCACCTCCAAAACCTAATATGCTTTGCCGAATATTTTTTTTGTGCAGACGAATAGACTGTAACTCTGTTTTTGAAACCGTTGATATTTCACTTGCCGAAATTTTTTCAAGTCTGTGATTTGAATCTTTAGAGGTTAAATAGATGGATGTATTTTCAGGTGAATTCATTCGAATCTTCTCTTATTTATTGTTTGAAATATAATTTTTATACCAATGATAACTTTCTTTTGGAATACGATCTAATGATTCAAAATCAACCCAAACTAGTCCAAACCTTTGGCTGAATCCCTGTGCCCACTCAAAGTTATCCATTAATGACCATGCAAAATACCCTTTACAGTCCACGCCATCATGGATAGCTTTTTGTATTTCAATCAAATGGGTATGATGATAATCTATTCTTCTTTGATCATTGATTTTATTTTCTTCATTTGGACCATCTGAGTATGAGCATCCATTTTCTGTAATAAAAATCTTTTCCACGTTATACTCTTTTTTTAGTTTTATGAGTAGATCATATAGACCAGGGGGGTATACTTCCCATCCAAAATCAGTCTCCGGACCCATTTCTATGTTTTTAGGTAAATTTTCTTCCTCACTAATTTCTTCATTTCTAATTACACCTCGGCTGTAATAATTGACACCTAAAAAGTCTGTTTTTTGGGCGATGATTTCAAGGTCATTGTCTTTGATAAAGTTTAAATCTTTATCGGTAATATTTTTTCGTTTTTTAAGTTCATCAAAAAGTTCTAGTGGGTATTTTCTATTGTAAAGAGGTTCTAAAAAGAGTCGATTAAACATATTATCAAAAAAGTCGCAGGCTTTTTTATCATGTTCACTAGGAGATGCGGGTATTGCAGTATTCAAGTTTAATGTTATTCCTACTTTTTCATCTTGTACATTATTTCTGATTTCTGGAATAGCCATACCATGGGAAAGAAGTAGATGATGAGCAGCAGACAGGCTTTTAGGCCAATCATTTTTAAGACCAGGTGGTTTATGACCAGCAACATATCCAATATGACTTACACACCACGGTTCATTATGAGTAATCCAATGCTTAACTCTATCTCCAAGATGTTTACTAGTGTGGTAGCTATACTTTACAAATGCATCAACCATCATTCTTTCCGTCCATCCGCCTTCATTCTCTAAACCTTGTGGAATATCCCAATGGTTTAGAGTAAGAAAAGGAGTTATCCCTCTTTCAAGAAGGTTGTCTACTAATCGGCTATAAAAGTCCAATCCAGCTTGGTTAGGCTTGTTTTCTTTGCCTGTTGGAAGAATCCTAGGCCAGCTAATTGAAAACCTATATGAGTTTACTCCTAGATTTTCTAAGAGATCTAAATCTTTTGGCCAAAGATGATAATGATCACAAGCAACATCCCCAGTGTCTCCATTTTTTATAGTATCTTTTTTATGGCTAAAAGTATCCCAAACAGAAAGACCTTTACCATCTGCATCTGGAGCACCCTCTATTTGGTAACTTGAGGTTGCAGTACCCCAAAAAAAATCTTTTGGAAATTTATTATTGGTCATTATACTCTTCCTTTTTTTCAAAATTTTCTCCAAGACTACTTAGCCAACCAGGTGATGCTGCTGTAACTAGTTGTTTTGTATACTCTTTTTTTGGGCTTTGTATTAGCTTTTCAGAGGCGTTTTCTTCTACAATGGCTCCATTTTTCAATACAATTATTCTATCTGCCAAATATCGAGCAGAGGCTAGATCGTGAGTAATAAACAGAACAGTTAAATTATTTTCTTTTCGCATTTTTGCAAAAATTTCAAGCACATCCATTCTTATGGAAACATCTAACATTGAAGTGGGTTCATCTGCTACTATAATCTGAGGATCTAAGCTTAAAGCCCTTGCAATTGCAACCCGTTGTCTTTCTCCTCCAGACATTTCGTGAGGAAATTTTTTCGCAAATTTATCTCCAGGAGTAAGACCAACCTTTTCTAATAAATGAACGATATACGGAAACATTTCTGTTTGATCTTTTAATTTATGTCTAAATAAAGGTCTTGCTAAATGATGGTATACGGTATGAATAGAATTGAGGGACCCAAATGGATCCTGAAAAACCATTTGAACCGTTTTACGATATTCAAGTGGGACATTTCTAGATTCGGTAACTTTTTTGTTTTGACCATTAAGGTAAATAGATCCCGCAGATGGCCTCATTAAGCGTGTTACCAATTTTGCTATGGTACTTTTACCACTTCCTGATTCTCCAACAAGACCAATAATTTCTCCTTTAAAAATTTTAAAAGACACTCCATTTACAGCTATTAATTTTTGTTTATTGAAAATATTTGAAGATTGAAATACTTTCTCAAGGTCTTTAACTTCTAAAATAGGATCCTTTGGAAAGGTTAATTTATCTGGTTTTGTTAGAAGTCCCTTTTGTCGAACTCCAGATGCAGATGGTATGGATCCAATTAATTTTTTGGTATAAGGATGTTTTCCGCCTTTTTGAATATTTTTAACTTCATCCAATTCAACGACCTCCCCATCTTTCATTATTGCCAACCTATCAGCAAATTCTAATAGTAAGTTTAAATCATGAGTGATAAACAAAATTGTAAAATCTAATTTTTTCCTTAGCTCAATAACTTTTGATATAATTTCACGTTCCACGATTACGTCTAGTGCGGTTGTAGGCTCATCCATAATAATTATTGGAGGCATAATTGCAAGAGCAATCGCAATAACAATACGTTGTTTCATTCCTCCAGATAATTGATGAGGGAAACTGTCTAATCGATTATACTCTATATCGACAAGAGACAATAATTCTTTGGCTCGGTTATCTGCTTCTATTCCGATTAAACCTTTATGTATTTTTAGGACATCATGGATTTGTTCACGTACAGATAAAACAGGGTTTAAAGCATTGAGAGCGCTTTGCATAACAATGGAGATTTTTTTCCATCGAAAATTGATAATATCGGCTTCTGAAGCAGCCATGATATCTTCATTGTTAATAAATACATTTCCTTTGCTAATGAGCGCAGGAGGGGGGAGTATTCGCATCATTGCTTGCACTACTGTACTCTTCCCGCTTCCAGATTCTCCAACTAGACCAAAGATTTCTCCTGAATTAATCTCAAATGAAACGTTATGCACAGCTTGAACAGATTTTATGCCTGTAACGTATTCAACAGATAGGTTGTTTACTGAAATAATAGGATTATTCATTTTGACTAGTTACGGGAGTTATTCCATGGTTAATTAGCTCTTTTGGAACCTTGTTGCGCCATATGCGTTCTGAAATAAGTCGAGGGTTGGATACTTCATCAATGCCAAAATTAATTAATGTAAGGGCAAAACTGACGATCGCAATGCTTAGGCCAGTAGGCACAAATGTCCACCAAGATTCTGTAAGTAGTGCAAGATCATTACTTGCCCAATAGAGATTTGTTCCCCATGTGACAGTACTGATATCCCCTAGTCCCAAAAACTCAAGGCCTACCTGTGCTCCAATAGCGTAAATGGATGCTCCAATAAATGCAGATGCAAGTAAAGAAAGCATCCTGGGCATAATTTCGACAACAATTATTCGAATATTTGATTCTCCGCTAATGATGGCAGCAGAGACAAAATCTCGATTTCTAAACGTCATCATTTGAGATCTTATGATACGTGCGTTCCATGCCCAGCCTGTGAGCACTAAAACTCCTAGCAAAGTTCCAGGTGTTGGTGGTAGCCAGCTAGCAAGGATTACCATAAGAGGAAGTCCCGGCATTACTAAGAAAACATTAATTAATAAAGACAAGATATCATCTATTCTTCCACCGTAAAATCCAGCAATTCCTCCAATTAATGCACCAATTATTACAACAAGAATGCCTGCACTAAATCCGACAAAAAGCGTCTGCCTTGCTCCGCATATCGTTTGTGCGAATACATCTTGTCCTTGACCATTTGTTCCAAAAATGTACTCAAAGGATGGAGGAGAAAGCGGAGTACCAAGAAAATCCGTAGGGGAATTAATAAAGAATGGTACAAAGATTGCCACTAAAGCAAAAAATAAGATGATGCAGCTTCCGCTAAATGCTTTTTGATTCTCAATAATTCCAGAAACCCATCGAGTAAAGATACTATTTTGTTGCAGATTGTTTTTATTATTCATCTTCTTGTTCTAGGGTCAAAAAACAAAATCGCAATGTCCACTAGCCAGTTTGCACCAAGTACTGCAAGCGTAATTGTCATGAAAATTCCCTGCATAAGAGGATAATCCTGACTTTGTACAGCCTGTAAAAGTAGAAACCCTTGGCCTGGATAAGAAAAAATCATTTCTGTTAAAAGTGCTCCACTTAACATAAAACCCAAAGCCATACCAAATCCTGTTAGGTTTGGTAGAATAGCATTTCGTGCAGCATAACGAAGCATAATTAATCGAGATGGGATGCCTTTTGCATTTGCAAAAGTAATATAATCTGAACCCAGAGTACTGATCATAGTATTTCGCATGGATAGCATCCAACCTCCTAGGCTCACAAAAACTAGAGTTAAGGCTGGTAGAAAAGCATGATATAAGACGCTCAGTAAATAAGGTGTGTTTAATCCTGGATTAACCTCATTTCCAAAGGCGCGACCAATAGGAAACCAGTTCATAGAAAAACCAAAAATATAAAGAACAACCATTGCTAACCAGAAATAGGGGAATGCTCCAAAGAATGCTAATGCGGGTGGTAAAATGGTATCCAATTTTCCTGTTCTATTCCAAGCAATTATGACACCTAGAGTTGTTCCAATTAGGAATGCAATTACCATAGAGCTTCCTGCTAAAAATATTGTCCAAATGAGACCGCCTCCAATGATTTCAGAAACAGGTTCAGGAAAATAGGCAATTGAAATTCCCAAGTCCCCTTGAAGGATGCCCTTTAAATATGAAGCATATTGAGTGATAATTGGATCGTTGGTTAGACCAAAGCTTTCTCGCATAGCATCTATCGCTTCTGGTTTTAACTTCCCTTTGAAGCGTGCAAAAATAATGGAAGCTGGGTCTCCTGGCATTAATCTTGGAATAATAAAGTTTAAAGTTAATGCAGCAAATGCAGCTATAAGATAGAAACCGAATCGTCTTGCAATGTATAATATGGATTTATTCATCTTTTTTTAATATTTAACAAAGTAAAAATAAAGCTAGGTTGTTCATTTACAGACAATGGTCCATAAGGGTTCTCTGCGCTTGGAAAATTGGTAAAATATTTTGAATTGCATTCTGCCCAACTAAGTTCAGCAAATAGGGGAATACCAGGTGCGTGTTCTATAAACAAGTGTTGTAATTTGTAAATGATATTTTTTATTTTATTTTCATCTGATGTTTGTTCAAACTCCTTGATCAAAAAATCTGCTTCTTTAATTCCAAATCTGTGCCAATTAATATCAGCAGTTTCTCCTAATGGTTTTACATATTCTGAAAACATCATTGATTTAAAAAAGTTATAAGGGGTAGCGCCTTTATCAGCCCATCCAACAGCCATTTGAAAGTTTCCTTGTTGCATCCTAGCAATCCAAGCTCCAAAGTCATAGGTCCTTACGGTTGCTTGAATTCCGACTTTCTTTAAGTTCTGACTAATGACTTGAGCAGATCGAACCCAATCGCTCCATCCAGATACTACGATTATATTGAACTTTAATGGTGACCCATTTGAATCTATTCTTTCGTTTTTGTTTTTCCACTTATATCCTGCATCATCAAGTAGCTCATTAGCTTTTTCTAGGTTAAAAGCAGTCCAATTTTCTTTTTCATTAATTTTTGGTGAATGCCATTTAGCCATTGGTCCTGCTAGGCTTGTTACATGGGCAGGAGAGGTATAGTTATACATTCCAACTTTGACTACTTGCTCTCGGTTTATTGCATAGCTTATTGCTTTTCGCACATTTGTATCTTGTAAAATAGGGTCTTTCGTATTGGTATGTAAAAATGTAGAGTATCCAGTATTTCGAAACCAGTAATGATGGTGCTCAGGATTTTTGTCAACAAAGATTCGTTGTATAGCAGGAATAAACGCTCCTGCCCAGTCCAGATTTCCGCTTAGAAGCGCAAGAGTTGTTTGTTCGTTAGTTGAAAATGTGGGGAAAATTAATTTTTCTACGTGAGGTTTTCCTTTTTGCCAATAATTATGATTTTTCCCAAGTTCCCATACTTGGCTGTTAAAACGTAATACTTCTGTATACGGGCCGGTTCCAACAGGGTCAGGGTTATCAAACTTAAGGGGATCATCAAGTTTACTCCATATATGTTTTGGTACAATATAGGCCCCTGCAATAGCTTCAAAACCTGGGACGTAAACCCTTTTGAAGTCAACTTCTACTAATGTATCTGAAATTGCAACAACATTTTGCAGATAATCCCATGCATTACGGGTATCCAAGGCTGGAAATTGTTTCCATAAGTTTAAAGTATATGCTACGTCATAGGCACTAAATTCTCTCCCGTCAGACCATTTAACACCTGTTCGTATAGAAAATAATAGCTTTCTATTGTCGTTTTTCCATTCATAGTTTGTTGCTAGCCAGGGAACCCATTCAGTGCTGATAGGATTGTAAATGTATAGAGGCTCGTAAATGCCTCCTCTAGTAGGCCATCTACATATTGAAACTGGATTCAATGGTTCAAAATTTCGAGTCCAGGAAATTTGATTTTCTTGATATACAATCAGACCTTCTAGATCTCGGTTTGTTTTATTCTCACAAGAGGCAAAGAAATAGACTGCTAGGATAAAAAATATGGATATGATTTTTTTCATTTTTTAAGATTCTCTGTTTCCTATGTTAGAATAAACTCTAACATAGTCTATTTCCATTTTAGATGGGAATGCGTTATCATCTATGCCTTTTTCCCCTCCCCAATTACCGCCTACTGCAATGTTAAAAAGCAAGTGAAATCTTTTATCAAATGGCCATTTTGCCCAATTTTTATCTTGTTTTGGATATTGTAATGAAATTTTATCATTAACAAAGATTTTAATCTCTTGTTCGCTCCATTCCAGAGTGTACGTGTTGAATTCTTTACAAGCATTTGGTTGCTCGATATATCCGTGTTGGTCTGTTCCGCCAATTTTCCCAGCAGAGAGAGCAGCGTTATGAAGGCTTGTTACAATGATATCTTCATCATAACCAACGTGCTCCATAATATCAATTTCCCCGCTTAGCGGCCAGTTCCCATATTCCCAATCCGTAGGTAAAGCCCAAAGGGCGCTCCATGTTCCTCTTCCAGGTGGTAATTTTGCTTTAATTTCAAATCTTCCGTACTTCCAACTGTTTTTTGTTTTAATTCGTGAACTGGTATAATTAGATCCTCTGTAGGCCTCTTTGTGAGATTCAATGATTAACTTTCCATCTACAATTCTAACATTTTGGGCTCTATCTGTATAGTATTGAGATTCATTATTACCCCATCCTCCTCCGGTAACCCAGTTGATTTCTTTATCTATTCTAACTAAAGGAGGATCCGTGGTTGTTTGTTTCAGTTCCCTGTTTTTAAAGTATGTTCCCTGAAGTCCTGGTTTTCCATCGGGTGTAGATAGATGTGAGCTGGGTACTAATCTTTTTGAGAATTTTTCACTTTCCCATCCAAGAACTATTGCTTCTCCACCAGTCTGTTCAAAATACTCAATCTGTATAGTATATTTTTTATTTTTTTGAAGCTTGATCACACCTTGTTTTTCTGTTGCAGGTTGAGGTTTCCAGCTATCAATTATTACATTGTTATTGACATATAGCCTTACTCCATCATCAGAAATAAGGTAGAAAGTATACTCGGTGTTAAAGTCTATTTTAATTTCTCCTTCCCAGCGAACTGAAAAATTATCGCTTGGAAAATTTTCAGGTACAAAATATGGCGAACTCTGCCCATACTCTTTGAAAGATGGTGCCCCTGTTCCTAGATCAAAAGTCCAATTTGATCTGTCCAGTTTGTCACCTTCGAATTCATCCTGCCAAACAAGTTCCCAGTCTCCATCATTGGAAATTGTTTTTGTAGAGCATGAACAAAAAAGTAGTAATATGCAGATAGAAGAAAGAGCTCTGGTTGAGTACTGGAACAAAGTAATTTAAATATTTATACGCTAGTTCTGTGTGCTGGATCTGATAACTATTTCAACAGGGACCATTGAAAATTGTCGAATTATTTCATTACTATCGTTTACCATGTTTTCAATCGTTCGGATTGCTCTTTTCCCTAGGATGTCAAAGTTGGTTGCAACGGAAGTCAGCTCTGGAGTAAAATTGTCACAAAAGGATAGATTATCGTAACCAGCAATTATAAAATCTTTAGGAATTTTGTAACCTGCTTCTAAGGCTCCCTTCATAAAGCCAAAACAAGTGTGGTCATTGCATCCAAAAATTGCCATGTTAGGAATGTTTTTCTTTTTATAGTCATTAAAGGCATCTCTTCCAGATTCACTGCTAAAATCACCCTTATATTCCCAGACAAGTTTTAAATCTTCTTTTTCACTGATGTGGTCTACGAAACCATTCTTACGGAAAACTGCATCTACAGCATCTCCAGGACCGGAAACAATACCAAAATTTTTATATCCTTGCTCTTCAAAGTGTTTTGCAATCATATATCCACCGCTGTAAGAGTCAAATGAGACCGTATCAATAGTAGGGTTTTTCATTGGCGTAAGAGAAATAATTGGATATTTCCCAACTCCTTGCCGTATTCGTTTGTAGTCAATTTTTTCTAAATTAGGTAAGAAAAGACATATTCCACTGTATTTTTTACTGAGATTTATAATATGCTGAACAGGATCATCGCTATGTTTTGCAAGATTTACAAAAACAATATCGGACTCAGAGTTTTTACTTGAATTGTAAAAGCCGTTAAATAAAGACGAGTAAAACTCACCCTGATGTACTTCTGTGACAAGAGCGATTGTTAATTGCTCTTCATTGTTCAGTTCTCCAATAAAAGGATATCCTAATTTCCTAGCTGAAGCATAGATTTTCTCTTCATTTTTGGAATATCTTCTCTTATCTCGGCGTAGAGCCCTAGAAACTGTGGCAATGGATAATCCAGTATCGTCTGCTACTTGTTTTAATGTTGTACGCACTAATTCTTTTAGTTATTTATTGTATGTATATAATGAAAAAAAGTATCAAATAATTACGTGTATTGCAAATTTTTTTCACCATTTTGAAAATTTTTTGAAAAAAGATTGCATTTTTTTGGCATAATAGATTATCTTTTAATGGTTGGAAGAACTGTATGTGATTCTAATCATATGTTACTTTATGATTTTTTCATAAACTTAAGTTAAGTCTTAAAAATTAATTTAAAGGAGCAATTATAATGAGTAAATGGATAACAACTTTTTTATTTGTTTTAATGCCAGTACTGTCTTTTGGGCAGATGATCAATGATTTTGATACAGAGTTAGATCCAACCTATTTTGGTGTAGAAAACTCTGATAATGCTGATCCAGCACTTAGTAATACCACATTAAGCACTGTCTCTCCGGGGCATGATAGTCCAGGAGCCTTACAAATTGACTACAGTGTGCATAATAGCGAAGGCTGGGGTGGTTACACAAAAATTTACCACTATGCAAACCCTTTTGGTGGTGATACTGGATCCCCTGTAGAAGGAACGTGGATGCTAGCGCCTGTAGCAGGTGCTTTACAGGTTGGCCCTGAAGCTGGAAGCGGTGAGTGGTGGTCTAGCTCTGAGGATGATGTTACTACCAGAGCATGTTATTTTGATGACCATTATGTTTTTAATGCAGATGGTTCTTTCCAAAATGTATTAGGTGATGAAACTTGGTTAGAAGGCTGGCAAGGTGTGGATGCAGATCAGTGTGGTGCGCCTGTTGCTCCTCATGATGGTTCTAATCCTGCAACATGGGAATATGATGAGGCAACTGGCGAGGTTACATTAACTGGTTTAGGTGCATATTTAGGACTTCCAAAGGCAGTGAACGCTGGAGAATTACCGAATGTAGATGTTCCTGAATCTGTTACTTATAATGTTACTATGGAAGAAGATATGATGACTGTAGTGATTGAAGCAGGCACAGGAGTCTTTTGGACTTACAAGCTAGTTGCTCAAGCTCAAGACACTCCTCTTTCTGGTACCTGGATGTTAGCCCCAGAAGCAGGAGCTTTGCAGGTTGGTCCTTCAGCAGGAAGTGGTGAGTGGTGGTCAAGCTCTGCTGACGATGTTACAACAAGAGCTTGTTTTTTCGATGATCAGTATGTTTTAAATGCAGATGGCTCATTCCAAAATGTGTTAGGCGATGAGACCTGGTTAGAAGCATGGCAAGGTGTGGATGCAGATCAGTGTGGTGCGCCCGTTGCTCCTCATGACGGTTCGAATGCTGCGACATGGGAGTACGATGCCGCTACCGGTCATATCACCTTAACTGGAGTTGGAGCTTATATGGGCCTTCCAAAGGCAGTAAATGCTGGAGAATTGCCAAATGTTGATGTCCCTGAGTCTGTAACCTATTCTGCTACCATGGATGGAGATATGATGACATTAGTTATTGAATGTGGAACAGGCGTTTTTTGGACATTTAAATTGGTTAGCTCTCAAACCGCCCTTGCTGCTATCGGTCAAAATAATGATAATTACTTTTCATTATTAGAAATGAGACCTCGCGATGGTGAAGGACCATGGGATTGGTCTGGTTATGACAGCCTGTCTTTTTCTTACAATAATACAGTTGCTCAATGTGATAACAATGGTAATTGCGGAGATGCTGCTCCGGGTCGTGTACATTTAAGACTTAACCTTAGTGACTATGGAGATATAGCTGATCCTTCTAATTACACAGATTTAGGAGAGTACTATTACTCTTTTCATTATCTTTTAGACAGTGAGCCTGGTTGGAATACTGTTACTCTTCCACTAGTTAGAAATGATGATTGGAATGGGAATGGATTTAACTTAACTGGTTGGGCAGGCACGACTGGAAATGGAGAGCTTGATAAACACGCTATTGGAGGTTTTCATTTTGAATTTTCTGTAAGTGGTGGAGGAGAAGGTGATTATGTAACGGGTACAATTATCCTGGATAATTTTACACTTACAGGTTCTTTGAATCAGCTTACAAATCCAGGATTCGAATTGCCAGATGTACAAGATGATGGAATGGGCTGGGGTTCAGCTATTGGCGGAGGCCATGCCGAGGTAGTTACAGATCCTGCAATGGCTTATAGTGGTGATAACTATCTCAGTATTGGCGTAACCGATAATTGGGCAGTATTTTACACTGAAGACACAATACCTGCTCAGTTTGGTGAGACATGGCGTCTAAGTGGTTTTGGGAAACAAGTACTTGGAGATAATGTCGAGGGCGCTGGTGCTGCTTTTAAACTAGAAGGAAAAGATGCAGCTGGCAATATTCTTGGTACTTCTGGTGATGTGTTTCTACCATTGACAACTGAATGGGAAGAGCACTCCATAGAATTCGTTATGCCAGAAGGGGTTGAAACAGTTACAGCTGTAGTTGTTGCTTCAAGATGGGATGGCGTTGAAGTTGATTATGCTTTCGATAATATGTTTTTAATGAGTATGGGAGTTTTAGATGTAATCCCTCCAGTTGCGGTGGAGGACATCGGAGCGGTCCCTGCTTCTTATTATAATTTAGTAACTTGGTCTGACATTGCAGGGGAAGAAGGTGAAACATATCATGTGTATGCAAGTACCTCACCAATCACAGATGTCACTGATCCGTCGGTTGATGTCGTTGCTACAAATGTGTTAGAAGGAAGTCAGGCAGCTGTACACTACTTATTCCACCCACTTGAAGATACAGATGTAACCTATTATTATGCAGTTGCTTGTAAAGACGCTTCTAATAATGTAGGTCCTGCGGGAGCATCTGAAAGTTCTATTACAAATGGAGCGAAAGGTGTCCCAACAATCTCTTTAAATCCTCCAACAGCATTTGCTGCAGATGGAGATTTAACAGAATGGTATGATAGTGGTATTGAACCTTTCATGATTGGTGCAACAGAAAATTCATATGGAACACCAAATGTTGGTATGGGTACCGTTGATGATGACAACGACTTGCATGGTACATTTTATGTCGCAGTTGATAATGATTACTTATACATAGCTGCTGAGGTTCTAGATAATGTTGTGAATAATGATCAGTCTGGAGGTTGGTGGACCTCGGATGTTGTACAAGTATGTTTAGGGCTATATGATCAAAGAGGTGCAAAGCATGTAGGTATGCAGAGAGGCGAAGAGCCTGACTATAAAATGTATTTTCTTCCAGATGGTGCCTACTCAGATAATGGTGCAGGTATGCTAGCTGAACATGCAGATGGAAATTATTTCCATGAAGTATTTAACCCTGACTATGTTTTTGAATTTAGAATTTCTCTTGATGATATTTTAATTGATGATGATGTTAGATTAAATCCGGCAAACGGGATGAGGACTCCTTTTGAGCCCATGATTCATGATAATGATGGAGATGGATGGGAAGGTCAGTTAGTACTTTCAGCGACCAATGATGACATGGCGCACCAAACATGTGAGGTTTGGTCCAACACGTGGATTGGTGATCAAGCTACGATGGTAAGTACTGATGAAGATATTGTTGTAAATGAATTTGCTCTTCATCAAAACTATCCGAACCCGTTTAATCCGCAGACAACGATTAAGTTTTCACTACCTGAATCTCAGTTAGTAAACTTATCTGTTTACAATATGTTAGGTCAGCAGGTTATGACCCTGGTAGATAGAGAATTACCAGCGGGTTATCACACTGCTAAATGGTACGCAGGTGACATTGCATCCGGTGTATACATTTATAAACTCACTTCAGGTAACAAAAGTCTCACCCAGAAAATGTTATTGATGAAGTAAATAAGATTGCTAAAAGGATGGGCAGTTTAAACTGCCCATCCTTTTTTATATCCAACATATTCAATTATTTCTTTATCTTTAAAGCTTAATTCTATAATATAAATTATATAATGAAAAAAATCTTAGGCTTACTTTTCTTACTTTCATTTTTATTCGCTCAAACTACTGGAAAAATTTCTGGTGTTGTAGTGGACAAAGATAAAAAAGACGCCCTTCCAGGTGCGAATATTTACATAATTAATTCTGCCTATGGTACTGCTTCTGATGGAGAAGGAAGATTTACTATTATAAATATTCCTCCAGGTAAATACACTTTGAAAGTAGACATGATAGGATATAAATCAGTTCAATTAGACGAGCTTATAGTTTCCGTAAACAGGACAACATCTCTTGATATTGAAATGGAGTCTACTGTGATTGAAGGCGAGGTTGTTACCGTTGAAGTATCTAGGTTAACTCAAAAAAAAGATCAGACCGGCACCATTAAAAATATCTCAAGTGAGGAAATAGATGCTCTACCTGTAGAAAATATTGGGAATGTAATTAATATGCAGGCAGGAGTGGTAAATGGCCATTTTCGTGGAGGAAGAAATACAGAAGTTACTTATATGATAGATGGAGTACAGGTAGATGAATCTTATGGTGGTGGGAGTGCAGCGGTTGATGTACAGCCTGAGGCCGTTCAAGATTTGGAGGTGATTACAGGTACGTTTAATGCTGAATATGGACGAGCTATGAGTGGAGTAGTAAACATGGTCACCCGTGATGGAGGTCCTAAATTTGAAGGTTCAATATCTGGAGCATCATCATCTTTTTTTACGAATAGTACTGATAGTAATGGTGATGATGTATTTATTGGATTATCTCCTAGCCTCAATCGAAGTGAAGATTTGAAATTTAGTCTTGGTGGTCCTGTTATAGGAGATAAAGTTACCTTCTTCACAAATTTTCGAAAGCAAAATAATAGAGGCCACCTGAATGGTTATCGCCTTTTCACGGTTACAGATAGCAGTGATTTCTATTCCGATAATCCTTTGGAATGGAATTCATCTAAATCTGGAGACCGATCCTACGTACCTATGAATACGGGTGATAATACATCTGCACTATTAAAAATTGGGTTTAATTTTATCAAAGGAGTACGTTTTTCACTTCTAAATTCCTACAGCGATGATACTTGGTATTGGTATGATCACTCTATGAAGTATAACCCCGATGGTAGAGTAGGAAGCCACAAGAATACTTTTTACTCAGCGTTTCAAGTAAATCACATGATAACTCCAAAGTTTTTTTATGAGCTGAAAATAGCTTACATGAAAAACAAGACAGGAACTTATCTTTATGAAGATTCTCTAGATACAAGATATGTACATGATAAATATTTAGAAAGTTATGGCTCTGGATTTTTTACAGGAGGCCAACAAAAAGAACATACAAAGCATAGAGATTTAGACCAAACTATAAAGTTTGATGTTACTTGGCAGGCCAATCATAATCACAGTTTTAAATTGGGATTAATGGGAATTTCTCATGATGTGAAGCATAAATGGCAAATGATTAGAAATAAATATGATGGGCAATCTGATTTAAGTATTTATGAGCCTGAAGTTTTTGGTGACTCAACAGTATATGCTGATATTTTTGAAGTAAAGCCCAAAGAAGCAGCAGCATATATCCAGGATAAAATGGAATTCGAGAATATGGTGATTAATTTTGGTATACGATATGATTATTTTGATCCAGCTAGTTATTATCCCTCTGATCGTAGAAATCCAGCTAACCAACTGGTATTGCCGGATTCCATGATGTCTACTCAAATAGACGCACCTGTAATTGATCAATTAAGTCCTAGAGTGGGATTTGCATATCAACTTGGTGGTCAAGCCGTGCTCCACTTTAGTTATGGCCATTTTTTCCAAATGCCCCCTTTATACTCAATGTATCAAAATAAAAGCTTTCTCATAGGCCCAAGTGATTATTCAACTACGATGGGAAGTGTTCTTCTTGAACCTGAGAAAACCATTACATATGAAATAGGTTTATGGCAAGAATTAACTCGAGGTGTGAATTTAGATGTAGCTTTATTTTATCGAGATATCTATAATTTGTTGAGCACGAAAATCATTTCAACCTACAACCAGATTGAATATGGTTTGTATAGTAATAAAGATTATGGCAACGTTCGAGGGTTAGAGGTTACTGCAGATTTAGGATATGGATCCTTAAAAGGAATGCTGAACTATACATTGCAGTACACAAGAGGCAATGCAGATAATCCAACTCAGACATTTGATAGAGCAGGTAATAATATGGATCCAGTGAATCGTTTTATACCTATGAGCTGGGATCAAAGGCATACGCTTAACGGGACTCTGATGATGCTTGGACCTAAATATGGAGGAACCGTAACAGCTTATTATAATTCAGGTTCTCCTTATACTTTTTCACCTCAAAGTGAAAGTGTCCTGTCTAGAATTAATTTATATCCAAACAATGATTATAAACCATCGACATACACAGTTGATGCAGCTCTTTATTATAATTTTAAATTATTTGATAGGTTTTCTGCAAAATTAGATTTAACTATTTACAACTTATTAGATAGATTAAATGAGAACGGGGTGGATAGCGAAACAGGTCGAGCATATACTGCAGTTATTCGAGAAACCGACTATGCAGGGCACAGAAGCGACTTCAATGAATTTGAAGATCGCATTAAAAATCCTTCGATGTTTTCATCTCCTAGATCATTAAAGCTAGCTCTAGGAATTAATTTTTAATGAATATAAAAACCACTTTTACATTTCTTTTTCTGCTTACCCTTTTTGTAGATACTATTTTTTCTCAGGGTAAACCTTATGAAGGTCCAGAGGATCCAGCTGGAGACATTGCTGCTGAAAAAGAGGGGTATATGACAGGAAATAGAGTTTTTATCTATTTTAGAAATACAACTGAACTTTCAGACTGGCCTAGAGTAAATGTATCAAAATGGCCTAATAATCCTGATGGTTTGAAAATGACAGATGGTATTGGCCTATTAATTGGTGCAAAAGTTTATATTGAAGATGATGGTGATCCTTCGACTGTCGATACTATCCCAATTACGGAATTACCTGAATTACTTAATCCAAATAATGAAAGGCATACACTATATTACCTTCAAACTAGTTACCGTGAAGAGATGGATTTAGATCCTACTGGAACTGTAGAATGGGGATTCTACCCAGTGTTTGGATATTTTGATGAAACAGGCGAATATCCTGCCTTATCAAACATACCCAATTCGTGGCCAGTAAATGGTTGGCCTTCAACAGGACTTGCTACCAAATGGCCAGGAGAGTGGAACGGAAGATTTGGCAGGGGTGTTACTTACGCTGATCAAGAATCATATTATGTGGTAAATGATGCTCAGGATCAAGAGTATCTTGGATCAGAGGATAATGTCAAATACTACCCTAGACCAGGGCATTACATTGGAGATTTAAAACCGGATGTGACGATTCAACCAGGTGCTCCATGGGGAGGATTAGGATTACGTGTTTCAGTAAGAGGTTTTCAATGGAATAATCCTCAAGCAAGAGATGCTATTTTTTGGGAATACTCTATTGCAAATGTATCAGATTATGACCTTAGGGATGTCGCTTTTGGATATTGGCTAGATAACTCAATTGGTGGAGATGGTGATGACGACCTCGGCTATTTTAATAAGCAAGAGGATATGGCTTACTCCTGGGATATAAATGGAGTGGGAGCCGGCGGACTTCCTACAGGAGTAATGGGATTTGCATATTTAGAAAGTCCTGGATTAGCCTATGATTTTCAAGATAATGATAATGATGGTTTGGTTGATGAAAAGAGGGATAATGAAGCAACTGCTTTAATTGGACCAACCGATGGTATCAATGATTTAAATGCTTTTTTAGAATTTTATAAATTAAATGTTGAGGATTTAAAAGAACATTGGGATGCAGATGAAGATCAAGATTGGGAAGATGGAGAAGATGCTAATGGTGATGGGATTTATCAGATTTCAGAAAATTATGGAGATGATATTGGCATCGACGGTGTTGCTCCTGGTGAATTAAATTATACTGGACCTGATTTAGATGGTAGTGAAGGTAACCATAAACCAGATTTCCTTGAGGGTGTTGGTTGCGAACCTAATTTTAATACTACAGATGTTTCAGAATCTGATATGGTAGGTTTAACTACTTTTCGTATGTTTCCAATTCCAAGTCATGCCCCTTCTAATGAAACAACCTGGTTTAAAAACGATGAAGCTATGTGGGGTCTGATTGGTGTTGACTCCTTGGAAGAATATCTTGATAATGTATCCAACTTAGTGGAGGTTTTTGCTTCAGGGCCTTTCCCTCTTTATCAAGGTAGGGTAGAGAGAATATCTATGTCTGAATTGCATTCTTACGATCCACTAGAAGGGCTGAGCTCGGATGAACATACAGCCCCTGCATTATATGAATTAAAAAGAATTGTACAAGTTATTTACGAAAAAGATTACCGATTTGCTCAACCTCCCAAAATGCCTACACTAACTGCAACTGCTGGAGATGGTAAAGTTATTTTAACATGGGATGACATCGCAGACACAAAAACTAGGGATCCATTTGTTGGAAATATAAACGACTTTGAAGGATATAAGGTTTATCGATCAACGGATAAATATATGTCTGATCCAGAAATTATCACAGATGGATATGGAACACCTATGTTTAAAAAGCCTATATATCAATGTGATTTAGTAGATGGTATTTCTGGCTTTACAGATTTTGGCTTAGTTAATGGGGCTGGATACAATTTAGGAGGAGAAACAGGAATTACTCATATTTTTGTTGATAATACAGTTCAAAATGGTAGAACGTATTATTATGCAGTAGTGGCATATGATTTTGGTGCACCCAACATTGGTCCAGGAATTGCGCCTTCAGAAAATAATGCGGTGATAGAACTTGATGAAGCTGAAGAAATTCGCTCTATTGGAAAAAATGTAGCAGTTGTTGTTCCTCATCCAAGAGCAGCTGGTTACGTTCCACCTGAAGTCACTATTGAAGAAACAGAATTACTTGGCACGGGATCTGTGGAGCCTCTTATAAGAGCTCAGGGGGCATTAAAACAAGGTCATCAGTATGCTCTTACTTTTCTAGCAGATACAATAGCAAGTATAAGTGGTTATGATTATGGATTCCAATATGTAACTAATGGAATTCAAATTTTTGATGAAACAGATAGTACTGTCCTGATTTATTCTGAAGATTCGTCAAAATATGTAGGTCAGAACATAGTTTTTAAAGATACTGCTAATTATTGGGTATTAAACAATTCAGAAGAAATTTTAACGGATATTTTTGATGGATTACAATTAGAAATCGAGCCCGAAGAGGTGGAAGCTTCATCTTTGAATTATGAAAAATCTGGATGGATTACTGGCGCTGGTACAATGAGAATCACTCCTACGGTTACAGAAGGTTTACAACTTTCATGGAAATACAATATAACCTTTACGGATGATGATTCTGCATATGTCGGTATTGCTCGTTCAGGTACTATCAGGGATGAAAATGGTACATCCATTGGTTCAAATAAAATAACTCAACCAGCAGTAAACTTTTTTGTTCAAAACATGTCGTTTATAGATACCTCTACTGGCCAACATCCTATTATGGATGTTGTTGTTCAGGATGTAAATGATAACGATATTGTGGATATAGGAGTAGATAGGTTCTTTGTTGGGGCAACGGTGGGATCAAGGTGGCGAGCAACAGCATTTATCATGGATTTTCAGCTTGATTCTGGAGCAAATTACCCTTCATCAGAGTCTTCTTATCAAGTTGATTATAATAGACCTTATTTTCTTACAGATACAATTCGTTTTTCTGTAGAACAAGAGAATGCTTTAGATTTATCTATTGTTCAATCTGATTTAGATAGTATAAGGGTTGTACCCAATCCGTATGTAATGACCAATATGATGGAGTCAGCCGTCTCGAACCCTTTTTTAAATCAACGTAGAAAAATTATGTTTACTCACATACCTGCAAACTGTATTATTAAGATCTTTACTGTAAGTGGTGTCTTGGTAGATGAAATAATTGTTAATAATGAACCAAGTAATGGCATTATTCATTGGGATATGTTGACTAGGGAAAATTTAGAAGTTGCAGCTGGTATGTATGTTTATCATATAGATGCTTTGGATATTGGTGAAGAAAAACTTGGAAAATTTGCAATAATTAAATGATGTTTAACCTACCTAAATCTATCTTGATAATGATTAGTTTAATTTGTTCGAATGTATTTGGACAAACGATTAATCGTTATGGAACAACGGCTGCCAACTTTTTAGAAATAGGTGTTGGAAGCCGGGCTACCTCCATGGGAGATGCATATGTGGCTGTTGCAAATGATGTTTCATCCATATATTGGAATCCTGCTGGACTTTCAAATGTCTCCAACTCTTCAGCATTGTTCATGGTTCAACCTTGGTTGGTGGATATTGACATGTTGTTTGCAGGTGGTGCCGTAGTGGTACCCAATGTAGGCGTGCTAGGACTAGGTATTACTCATTTAGATTATGGAGAGATGGACGTTACCAATTTGGAATATCAAGATGGAACTGGTGAGAGGTTTGGAGCATCTGATATGGCTGCTACCTTCACGTTTTCCAGAAAAATTGTTTCATGGTTTTCTTTTGGTTCATCCATGAAATATATAAGCTCTAATATTTGGCATAGCTCCGCAAGTGCTTTTGCTGTTGATTTAGGGGTTTTAGTAAATACAAAGTTTTTTTCTTTTACGGGTAATGATAAAGACGGAATGAATATAGGTATGAGCATATCGAATTATGGCACTAGAATGCAATATGATGGTATTGATAGCTATCAGCCTATAGATATTTCTGAATTTGAAGAGGGTAATTATGGAGATGTAGCAGGACAGTTTAGAACTTCTGAATGGGAATTACCTTTGATTTTTAGAATTGGATTTGCTTTAAAGCCAATTGTATCAAATATGATGAACCTTACTATATCTGCGGATGCATTACATCCCAATAATAATGCTGAATCGGTGAATATTGGAGCTGCTTTGGATTATAAAATTCCTGGTTTTGGGCAGGTGAGTCTTACCTCTGGCGCTAAAAATGGTATGAAAAGTATTAATAGTGATGGAAATGACTTTAGCATCACATTTGGTATTGGTGCAAAAATGTTTTATTTAGCAAATAAATCACTTTCTATTGATTACACGTATAAACCTATGGGTATTTTAGGTAACGTTCAAATGTATACAGTTGGTGTTTCTTTCTAATGATATGTAATGAGATTCACTTACTTTCTTTTTATTTTATTCCTCTTTCTTAGCTGTGCTAAAAAGCCCTCTGTTCCTGAGGAAGTAATTCTTGCTCGAGTTGGTGAGAAAATAATAACAATTCAAGATTTTATCAGAAGATCAGAGTATACTATACGTCCAGATTATTGTAGACAAGATAATTATATTCACAAAAAAATTGTTTTGAATTCATTAATTGCAGAGAAATTGACTTCACTTGAGTTTGAAAAACAAAATTCTAAATTTCAATCTGAAGATTCAGAAAAATATTTTAAAGGCAGAAGAGAGCAGGCAATGAGGCAGATGTTGTACTTTGATGAATATTTTTCGAAAGTAAACATACCTCCTGATAAAGTACAGAGTAATCTAAAATTAGCTAGCAGAAGAGTTAATCTTCAATTTTTAAATCTTCCTGACGAAAGCATAGCAAAGAAAGTACAAGAATTAGACAGGCAAGGAGTTCCTTTTGATTCAATCCATAGCGTTATTTGGGGTGGAAAAGCACCAAATAAAGAGATTGGATGGTTTGATCGTGAGCAGGACTATATCCATAAAGCAGTTTTTGCAACTAATGTAAAAAAAGGAGATTTGTTGGGTCCATTTCTTACAGATGAAAACACACATGTTTTGTTAAAAATCAATAGTTGGACTGAAAGTGTACCTATTACTAGCTCTGATCAAAATCTATTATGGAAAGATATTGACGAAAAATTGACCGAAAATAAAGCAAAAAAAGAATATTTATCATGGGTAGAAGAATTAATGTCTAATAAAAAGATTAACTTTAATTCAGAGATTTTTTATAAATATGCGGAGCACGCAGCAGATTACTTTTTCAAAATGGATTCAGCCAAGAAACAAATGTTTAATCAAGTTCTATGGGATGATCCGGAGATTGATAACAACAGTTTTTCTTATAAAGAGAATAAACTAAGCGAAGATGAAATTATCTTTGATTATGAAGGTAGTCCATGGTCAATTAAAAAGTTAAATCAACAATTACAATCACATCCATATGTGTTTAGAAAACGTAAAATGAAACGAAATGAGTTTCCTGAGCAGCTTCGATATGCCATAGCAGATTTAATGCGAGATATGGAGATCACAAAGACAAGCTATAAAAAAGGCTACAATAACCGTTGGAATGTTAAGGCCTATGAAGAAATGTGGAAAGATGTGCATAAAAGCAAAACCTATTTATCTTCATTAAGGAAGAAGACCAAAGAAATAGAAAATCAGGATGCATGGCTTAATTTTATGAATCCCAAGATAGATTCCTTACAAGAAAGGTATTCTGATAAAATTCAAATAAATATGGATGCTTTTGAAAAGATTAAATTAACACAGACAGATATGATGGTAATACAGAGGGGAGTACCTTATCCAATTATAGTTCCATCTTTCCCTATCATTACTTCTGATAATAAATTGAATTATGGAAAAACATTTAATTAGTAAAGTTTTAACTATCCTTGTTTTATCTAGTTGTTTTGCATACTCACAATTTTATCGAGGAGCTGAACTGAGAACTTTAGAGCCGGTTTTGTATGGAAAATTTGAAGCCCGTTATAAGCCTGCTCAGGGGGAGGGTTTAGTTTCTTCTTTTTTTGTCTATAATGATGACTTCCCCAACACTAGCTGGGTTGAGGTTGATGTGGAAATTTTAGGCAGATTCCCAAATATTGTAGACATGAATGTCATTACAACAACAAGTCACCTTAGAACTCATTATCTATCTATGGATACTCATTTAGATTTTTATGTATATGGTTTTGAATGGACTCCAGATTATGTTGCCTGGTTTATTAATGGAGAGGAAGTCTACCGCCAAACAGCAAATCACATAGCAGACTTAATACATCCAGCAAAAATTATGATGAATATTTGGAATCCAACATATGAAGACTGGGTTGGTATCTGGGATGATAGAGTCCTTCCAAGGTTTGCATTTTATGATTGGGTTCGATATGCCTCCTATACTCCTGGTAATGGAGATACCGGAACCGATAATAATTTTACTTTTCAATGGCAAGATGATTTCGATGCATTAGATGTTAGTCGATGGGAAATAAGCGATAATCATACCTGGGGAGGGAATCAGGCTCTTTTTATTGAAGAAAATGCTATTTTTGATAATGGCCAGCTTATACTTTGCCTTACAGATGATGAAAATATTGGATATCAAGATCAAGAAAAACCCCATTTGTTATGGGCAAGAGCAGAGGCTGACTCAATCATTGTGCAGTTTAGCGAAGAATTAGATCCAGAAACTTCACAAAATGTAGGCAGTTATACTATCCCAGGAGTTACTATAAATTCAGCAGTCTTGATGGATAATCAGCGTACAGTTCATTTACATGTGTCTGACATGATCTTAACTGAGACGTATACTTTATACATCATAGGTATAAAGGATGATGCAGATCCTCCCAACACCCAAGTAACTCAATCTGTTTCATTGGATATGCCTGATCCAATTTCTTTTCCGTTAAAAGTAAATGTTGCAGGTGAAGAGTATAATGATTTTTTGCCAGATCAACTGTGGTCTTCCTCTGTTGAATATGGACATATGAATGGGAATTACCAAATTACAGAGGAAACTATTGGCAATACACTTGAAGAAACTATCTATCAAACTAGTTTGAATAGGGTTGTGTCTTACAAAGTGCGAGTGCCGAAAGGTATATATTCAGCAGTATTAAAACTTTCAGAAAATCATTACAATGAAATAGGTGTTCGATCTTTTGATGTTTTTGCTGAAGATTCTTTATGGATATCAAATTTAGACGTGTTCAGCCAGTCCAACATACATACTGCGTTCGATACAATGCTAAATGCAATAAGGGTTGAAGATGGTATACTCGATTTATATTTTTCTGCTGTAAACTATGGAGCAGGTTACGAATACGCAGGTCCTTTTTTGAACGGATTAGAGATTCATCTCCTTGAAGAGCTTTCAATTAATTCAAATCATCCCAAAGATTATTTATTATCCAAACCTTTTCCAAATCCGTTTAATAATCAACTTTCCATTCCTATAGAACTGGTTAGGAAATCCTATGTTGAAATCGATGTATTTAATATCAATGGTCAGCGAATAAAAAACATATATAGCGGCTCACTTTTACCTGGATATCATAATCTAACATGGAATGCAAAAAAAGCTGCAAGTGGGATCTATTTCATTCAACTAAACATCAATAACAAGAACGAATATGAAAAAACAATTTTGCTTAAATAAACTTTTATTTCTTATCTTTTTTTCTACTTTGATTTTTTCTAAGCCCTACAAGGGAGGAGAGTTAAGAACCGAAGATTCTTTTCGATATGGGAGATTGGAAGTACGAATGAAATCTGCTTTTGGAAATGGAGTGGTTAGTTCTTTTTTTACCTATAATGACTTTTGGGAAGATGGGCTTGATAATAGCTATTGGAATGAAATTGATTTTGAGTGGTTGGGTAACTATGATGATAAAGTCCAAACTAATCTTATAATTCAAAATGAGTGGGATTTGCCAGAACTTGTTGATTTAAATATTAATCCTCATGAAGATTTTCATATCTATGCAATTGAATGGACTCCCTTAAATGTTCATTTTTTTATTGATGACCAGTTGATTCGATCTGTAGCTAATTTTTATACAGATTCGTTGTATCACTACCAAAAGCTCATGATGAATATTTGGCAGCCCACATATGAAGATTGGGTTGGTGAGTTTGACTCTAGTATTTTACCAGTTTATGCATTTTATGATTGGGTAAAATACTATGCTTATGTTCCCAATTCAGGTAATGCGGGTACAGATAATGATTTCATTTTAATGTGGACAGATGATTTTGATTATTATGATGCATCCCGATGGGATAAGGCAAATCATACATGGGATGGTAATAATTGTGATCTTATTTATTCAAATGTTGTTTTTGAATATGGCTATTTAATTTTGTGTCTTACTAATTCAACCAACACAGGATATAATGGGGATCCACTCACAGTTCAATTAGACCCCTTACCAAAGACTTTTTCTATTGGATCACCATTTCCAAATCCTTTTAATAATAATGTAGTTTTACCTATTAACAGCAGGGAATCGGGCGTAGTAGAATATTCTATTTTTGATATAAAAGGAGAAAAAGTAATGTCTTCAAAAAGTTTTTTTATTGATAAAGACATTAAGCATATTTCTTGGAATGGAAAAAGATCAAATGGGAAAGAAGTTTCTTCTGGAACCTATTTTTTTCAGATCAAAAATAAAAATCATTCTAAAATTAGAAAAGTATCCTATTTGAAATGAGTTTTTCATTTTACGCTAACATTTTATAATGGTAACAAATACATGAAATATTTTTTTGGTGTAGTCACGCTTTTTTTTAGTTTTTTATTTTCTAACAATTTGCAAGTTGAGCAATATAAACTAGAAA
>JAYPLH010000124.1:0-6151 GCA_038365355.1 Fidelibacterota bacterium | reverse complement strand
TCCCAGGCATCTTGAAAGCTCCATTTCATGAAAATATTAATTTTAGCTTGGTTGAGGATGCGCTCGAAACAGAGCAGGTTGTTGTATCTGCTTCAAAAAAGAAAGAAAAGCTAATTGATGCTCCAATAACCATAGCTGTTGTGTCAGAGCAACAAATACGGAAAACTGCTGGTGGGGATTTAGGATCAATGCTTAAAACTGTTCGTGGTGTTGAAACATATCAAGTTGGCATGGGGCGTACTGCTCTTAATGTTAGAGGTTTTATGAGCGCATTTAACGGTAGGTTTGTATCCTTAGTTGATGGTGCGAACTACATGGAGCCCACATTTTTTATTGCATATGGAAATACTTTGCCATTTATCAATGAAGATATCGAGAGATTAGAAGTCGTATTTGGACCTAGTTCTGCTTTATACGGCCCTAATGCCCATAACGGATTATTAAATGTTATAACAAAGCATCCAAAAGACTCGCAAGGAGCAAGCGTTTCATTTGGAGGAGGATCAAGTAATTATCAGTCATTTAGGGCTAGGCTTGCTACTGCCAGAGGACCACTTTCCATGAAGTTCTCATTTGAAAACGTCAACGTTCTTGATTGGAAATACACGAGAACATTTGGTCAGGATTATAATATGGATAGTGAACTAACTTACAGGAGCACTCATGAAGCTGTAACATTTTGGGATTTCTTTGACCCAACTATTCCTCAAGTATGGGATGATAAGAATAATGATGGTCAATGGGATTATGTAGAAACAGTTGATGTGATGGATTCTGATTTTGAGAGAAAATTAAGAAACATGAAGGCGAACCTTCATTTTTATTATGAACTTTCAAATAATGCTGAAATATCTTTTGGTCATGAACATTATTTTCAATCTGGTTATCAGCCATTTGACTCTGGGTTGAATTTTATTAATTATACTATGGGGTCATTATGGTCAAAATTAATTTGGAAGAATTTTTTTGGTAGAATTCATTGGCTAAGATCCTCAGGGACTGAATATTGGAATTCAGATATAGCGTACTTAAATATGATGAGAAGAGGGTTGTCTCTTGAAGAATCTGTTGATAAGACAAAAATTGAAGATTTTGTTAAGACTGATGTGCTAAGAGGTGATTTTCAACAAAATTTTAGTATCAAAGAGGTTGATTTTATAGTCGGAGGTGATTTCTCTGTTTACAGACCAAAAAGTGGAAGAGATTTTCTTGATGATAGAGGGCCAGTATCAGAGCTTGAGAGCGCAGTATTAGCGGATTCAATTATGGGGGAGAATATTGAAATTGAGGAATATGGAGCCTACGTTCAGGCAACACTTAATTTACCTTTAAGGACTAAGTTTGTAACGGCAATTCGATATGATAAGCACTCATATTATGATGCACGTATTAGCCCAAGGTTTGCGCTTCAGTGGAATGGGCTTCCTGGTGGTAATATACGATTTAGCTACAACAGAGCTTTTCAAACACCAAGTGTGTTTAACCTTCATATGTTGAGGTTCTTTGATGCTCAAGATAGTGGAAACATTCTACCTTTTTTATTTGATAATGGTTCATTTATGAATTTAGTTGTTAATGTGAATGATCCAGATATTAGAGCTCAAATTAACAACGGAACTCTTGCTTATGATGATTTAATATTTTTGCCAATGCAGACTCAATTCAGAGGAAATAAAGATGGTTTTATCATTGATGAAGAAAAGATTATCCCTCCATTAGAGATTGAAACGGTCGATAGTTATGAAATAGGGATGAAAAAATTATTTTCAGGAAATCTTTTTGTTGATATTTCATTTTTTTACTCTAGATACAAAAATTTTATTAGCCCATTAAGAGTAATTCACGACTTTTATCCAGCTGAAGCTCCTTATATCCCCGAACAAGTTACCCATATTGGAGATGAGTTTATTAGTGACGTTAATATTAGAAATAGCTCAGTAATTTATTCTTATTCGTCCACATCGGGTGCAACGGTCTATGGTGCTGATTTTATGTTTAAGTATAATTTATTTGATAATGTGGTTCTTAATACTGGTTTTTCAATTTATGATAATCTTCAGTTTGATGATAGTGATGATGTTCAAAGTAGCTTATTTCAAGACATAGAACTTGATTCTGTAAAGAATGATTCTTTAAGATATTTTTTGGATAATTCTCTAAAAAGTTTTTCTTTTCAGCAAGGCAGACTGTTTTTTAATGCCCCAAAAAATAAAGGATTTATCGGTATATCAAAGGATGATTTCTTGATTAATAACTTATGGGCGCAACTAACTGCCAATTACACAGAAGAGTTTGATTTTGTAAGTGGGTATCATGTAGCAACTGCAAATGAAAATTTCAGTAGCCTTTCGCCTAATAGTATATATGATAACAAAGGCCCAATTGGCGGAGGTTGGATTTTTGATTTGCATTTACAATATAAACTTAATGATAGAATCAAACTAAAAGCTCAGTTAAATAATTTACTAGATCAGGATGGACCAAGGGTGGTGGGTACACCGCCAACAAGGCGTAATGTTATTTTCGAAATATTATTAGACAATCTAAAGTAGGTTTACTATGCTTAAAAAAGTCTCTTTTTACTTTGTATTTTTATTAATCTTTTCATCCTCATGTATGGATCCTGTAATTGAAACAGATGCAAAATATTCTGATTATACTGAGTTTGTAGCTTCTGAATATTTGAATGATCCTGAACAAGGATTCTTGAATGGTGGTTTTGAAGATGGTGATGTTAGCCTTTGGGGCGGATTTCAAGATCAATATGATCAAAATATCCAAAACATCTGTAAACTAGATATCAAAACTACTAAATATATTTTAGATACAATAGCTGTTATAAGCCCTGTTGAAGGTGATTATTACCTAAGGTTAAGCACAGAAAGTGGGAATTCAGGAATTTTTAGATATTTCTCTTATGAACCGGGTGATACCTTAGTATATTCTTTTTCTTACATGATTCCATCGGCTGATGTAATACCCTCATCTCCTGCATTTGCAATGAATGTTCGTTTAACTGGAACTGACAGTGATGCAAACTTTTTTGATCAGGAGGTAATTAATTACTCTACAACATCTGACATTTCAGAAACTAAGATATATGCTGATGGTAATTGGCATACTATTGAAGTAAGTTTTTCTAATAGCTCTCTTAATGTAGTTGGTAATTATTTCCGTGTAGATTTTGCTGAATGGTCAAATTGGGATTGGAACTATACTTCGCCAAGAACCTTATTGACTTACCTTGATGATTTTTCAGTTGAGGTTAAAAAATCTAAAAATGAAAAACCTACAGATTTTAATATTTTACATCCATTAACTGGTGATGCTTTTAATCTTGATACAATAACTAATTTTCAAACTATTCCTTTTTCATGGGAGGAATCTGTAGATGCTGATACTGTCTTATATACAAATAGATTAGTGTGTAAAGTAAAATGCGATGGTGCATTGATATCCAATGGTTTTGAAAGTTATATCACCGACCAACAATGGGATCCAGTACTTGAGCAGCAAGTTACAAGGAAAATGCCTCAGGGGTATGGTACTTTAGCCAGAGACTGGGTGCCATTACAGACTGTAAATAATTTAACTCATCAGTATATGAATTATGCTGTGGTAGATACCGTTTCTAGAACGGGTACGCATAGTTTTAGAATGGAAGGTGTTGAAGAAAATGATCAACCTTCATTTTATACATCATTAATGTACAGACTATCTCAAGTAAATGATAATTTGGATAAAGATAGAATTAGACCTGGAACTGAATTAACAATTAGTGGATATGCTATGACACCAAGCCAAAATAAAATATCTGGTGACAACCATGCTGAGCTAGTTATTTTTTCCGCTACAGATATTTGGAATGTATCAACTAGCCAAGTAATAGATGACAGTTATGAGGGCGATATTTGGCATCCTATAGAGGTATCAGTAGTTGTGCCTGAGAATAGGGGCTTCCCCAATACAACTAATGTATATATGGGATTTAGGTATAGCCAGTTTGGCGATGCGGCAGGAGTAGTTTACTTTGATGATGTATCCATATCAACCTCCGAACCGATAACATTTTTTGTTACTGATTACTATGATGTGATTACAAGTAATACAAGTACAATAATGTCTTCTACATATTTAAAAAATTTATTTTCATACATTGTATCTGATTTAAGCGGGATTTCATTCAGCCAAGTAGAATTTGAATGGGGTATACTTGCCACTGATCTAAACAATGAAGTAAAAGCAATTAATTCTCCAATTTCTTTCACAGTTATAGATTCAACGTTTAATGATCTAAGCAATAGTATGCAGTTTGGTCCAAACATAAATGAAATGGACGATGAAATTATTTCAAATTTATTAGGAGCAAGATAATGTCAAGGTTTTCAATCATAACTTATATTGCTTTATTTTGTTTTTCATCATTAATTGCGCAAGAGCTATGTATTCCTTCAGAACTTGAGGCAACATCTGGAAATCGTTCAATTTTCTTTTCATGGAAAGATATTAATGATAATTCAATTGAAAATATTGTTTTCCAAGAGTGCTTTGAATTTTGTGGAATTCCTGCATCTGCAACTATTGTTCATGAGGTGGATAATGGTGGTGGTGGATGGTATCGTAATGGTGCTGGAGAATATTATTGTTGGTATGGACTTGATTGTGACCTTTCCCCAGATGGTGTGCAGTGGGCTGCTCCAAGTCATTGGACTTCTCAAGAAGGAATAGCAGTAGATAGTAGAATGATTTTTGGGCCATTCAATATCTCTGCTGAGGGCCTTACTACATTGGAGTTTCTTGAACAATATGCTTTTGGAGATATGGCCACAGATGTAAATACAGTAGAAATATCAACTGATAATGGCGCTAGCTGGGAAGCAGTTTTTAATTCGGACCCTTCTATATTAGATAATTGGACTGTTTCATCAGTTGATCTTACTAGGTATGCAGGTCAAAGCATTCACGTAAGTTTCAGATATGTTGATAATACTGGTGACAGAGAGGGTTGGATAATAGATCAGGTCACTATAAAAGAAGTTATAGATGGTGGAAGGTTACTTTCTGATGAGCTTAGTAGCAATCAACTTAGAATCTTAAACGACAACCCAATATTTTCAGATATCGATCTAAGAAAATCTAATAAGTATACTATCAAAAAAGGTCAAAAATATCTAAATACCAGCATATCGAAAATTCAACGATCAGTTCCTGTGAAGAGGTATAATGGCTCAAATTTATTAAATACTTCATTTCCATTATCAAGGAGTTGCTCAGATCCTGAAAATGAACTTGAGGTTTCTATAGTGCTATCTGAAGGTGATTGGGCAGAAGAAATATCATGGTTTTTAAACGATTCTCTAACAGGTGATGTTATCCTTTCTGGAATTGCGCCATTTGACACAACGATATGTTTACCTATTGGGTATTATACGTTAATGGCTCTGGATTCATACGGTGATGGATGGAATAACGCTGTAATGACTATTACAGATGTAAACTCTGGCGTGACATATTTAAATTTTTCGTTGCCTGTAGGTTCAGAGTTATCACAAACATTTTATTTAGGACCTCAATATGGATGCACTGATCCTTTAGCTATCAATTATGACCCTTTGGCAAACACTGATGATGGTAGTTGTGAGTACGATTTATGTGACCAAAATCAAATCTACTTATATTGTTCTCCTGGCGGATGGCCACAAGAAGTTTCTTGGTCAATTTACGATTCTATTGGAACTGAAATAATTTCTGGACTTACTGATCAGTTTTATTCAATATGTATCCCAACAGGTGAATATAAGGTTGTTGGTTTTGATACATATGGTGATGGCTGGAATGGAGCTGCATTAACTGGAGTTGATACTTCAGATTATGTTTTATTTTCATGGACTTTCAATCAAGGATATTCCGATTCAACTTATTTTTGGGCGGGGCCTAAATATGGATGCACTGATCCATTTGCAGATAATTATGATGAAACTGCTACAATTGACGATAGCAGTTGCGTTTACACTAACTGTGCAGAGACATACGGATATGCAATTTACAAAGATGGTTTAATGGTAGGCTCTACCACATCAAATTACCATTCTTTTTTAGGGCTTCAAAATGGGACACAGTACTCTTTGGGTGTAGCAGCGATTTATGGAGA
>JAYPLH010000123.1:0-6198 GCA_038365355.1 Fidelibacterota bacterium | reverse complement strand
ACCCCAGAAGTAACAAAAATTTCAAATAAATCTTCATCAATATGATAATCATTTTTCATAAATCCCATTATTCGCATAGCTTGGGATAACTTTTTACCATCTTTATATGGTCTATCTGCAGCAGTCAATGCTTCATAAATATCAGCTATTGCCATAATCTTGGCCTGGGTTGACATTTGAGATTCATTTAGTCCTTTCGGATATCCTGTACCATCCATTTTTTCGTGATGCCCTCCCGCGAACTCAGGAACATTCTTTAAATTTTTTGGATATGGTAGCTGTTCAAGCATCTCAATTGTAATTGTAATATGGTCATTAATTATTTCTCTTTCTTCTGGCAAAAGAGTCCCCTTAGGAATATTAAGATTACTGATTTCCTCATCCGTTAAAAGATTTTGACTTATGTTGTTTAAAATTAATTTGGTTGCACCAATCGATTTAATCCTCTCTTGCAAGTCCTCTGCCATATACTCGCCTCCTACATTACACTGCTCAATGAATTTCATATCGTCGTTAATCTTATCTATGGCTTCCAAAAATTCATTATCATAATCTTTTTTATCAGCTCCTTTTAACTGCCGTTTTAAAAAAGCAATTTCAGCATCCCGTTTCAGTAACTCCATTCTAGTTTTTATAAGTTCTATACGATCGAATATTGTCTCAAGCTTCGTACCCTTATCAACAACGTGTGGTGGAGTTGCAACTTTTCCACAATCATGCAGCCATGCAGCAATGTACAACTCGTATCGTTCCTCCTTAGTCATAGAAAAATCTTTATACTTTCCTTCTTTAATTTTTGCGACTGCATCAGCTAGCATCATAGTTATTACAGGTACACGTTCACAATGCCCACCAGTATACTCTGATTTTTTATCAATAGCCGTAGCGATTAATTTAATAAATGCTTCAAAAAGAGTTTTTAATTCTTCAACTAGACGTTTATTTGTTAATGCTACCGCACCTTGTGAAGCAAGAGACTCAACTTGTTCTTGCATTTCATGATTAAATGAAATCACTTCGCCCTTATCATTTTTAGCATTTATTAATTGCATAACACCAATGATCTCATTTTCATGATTTTTTAAAGGAACTGTTAAAAATGATTTTGAATGATAACCAGATTTTTTATCAAAGTTTTTTGTCCCTTCAAAATCAAATCCTTCTTCTTTATATGCATCTTTAATATTCACAGTTTTTCCTGTCAGTGCTACATATGCAGAGACATTTTTTTGATTAGGTGTTTTATCATCAAGCCATAGATGTACCGGATAATAAGGAATTTCAACACCAGAAGTTCCTCCCATAATGGTATTCATAGAATCATTTCTTAAAATTTCAAAATCTAAATCCCCATCCTTGTTTACAGAATAAAGTGTCCTACCATCTGCTTGAGTGATGTTTTTAGCTTCTTCTAAAATCATTTCGAAAAGACGATCAGTATTTTTTTCAGTTGATAAAGCCATACCGATTTCACTTAACCTATGTAATCGATCTTCAAGAAACTTTATTCTATTTAAAGCATCCATCTTTCATCCAGTATTTTCATTAACAAAATGTACTCCTTATAATATCCTATTAACAATTAGAATAGGTACCAATATGTATAATGTAAGTAATTTATGAGATGTCCATAGAATTACAATCGCGAATTTCTCAAATAAGGGAATCTGCAACAAAAAATAGTTTCCAAAATGGAGAACTTTTAAGCTTAGCTAAAGATTGTATTTCTCAAAACGCTGACAAGAAATTACTTCATGAACTTTTAGACATTTCTCATCTTAGCACTATTTCTAGCCATATCCAAAAAACTAAACAAGTTGATATTTGGTTTAATTATTTATTGGAAATTATACAATTATCAGGGTTTAATGTAGGGTATTTATTAAAACAAAGAGCAGAGAAATACAAAGAAAAAATTGCTTTTTTTGTTATAAAAAATGGAAAAATATCAAATGTATCATACTCATCTTTATGGAACAAAGTTGTTGAGATAGGGAAAGGAATATCTTCATTTAACAATAGAGATCTTAAGCCAACCATAGGATTACTTACCCACAATCAATTGAATGGTGCTTTAGTAGATTTAGCTTGTCTTTCTTTCGGATTCAAAATTATTCCCATCCCCCTTAATTCTACATCCGAACATGCTTCTTATATAATTAACCATTCTGAAATTACACACCTCTTTATTGGTGGTGAAAATGCAGAGAAGATTTGGAATGATATTAGACATGCACATGATACAGTTACGATAGCTATGAGCGAAGCCAATCAAATTACTGATTATTCAATGAATTGGGATTCATTCTTGTCTAGTGGCGATTCCGTTCAAAATTTTGATGTTAATGGGCAACTTAGTAACATAGACATGAATGCAATTCAAACTATAATGTATACATCCGGAACTACCGCTAACCCAAAAGGTATAATTTTTGATCAAGTAAACATTATGAGCAAAAGGTTCGCTAGAGCACTGGCGCTTCCAAGTTTAAGCTCTGAAGACATTTTTTTAGCATACTTACCCCTTTTTCATACCTTTGGAAGGTATTTTGAAATGTTAGGAAGTATTTTTTGGGGTTCTAGTTATTGCTTTGCCGAATCTCCAGCATTTAACTCACTCTTAAATGATTTTAAAATTATAAAACCAACAATTTTTATTAGCATTCCAAAACGTTGGTTACAAATATATGAGATGCTGCAAAATGAAATGGATTTAGATTCTGATAGTGAAGAGATTATAAGAGAAAGATTAAAAGAAATTACCGGAGGCAATCTAAAGTGGGGACTTTCCGCAGCTGGATTTTTAGACCCTGATATTTTTTTATTTTTTCAATCAAATGGAATTAATCTTTTAAGTGGATATGGAATGACAGAGGCTACAGGTGGGATAACAATGACTCCTCCAGGCGACTATGTCAATAATTCAGTTGGGAAAGCTTTACCTGGAATTAAATTAAAATTGGAAAAAGATGGCGAACTCTGTTTAGAAGGTCCATACGTAACCAAAAGTTATTACAAAGAAAACAACAGTGGAGTTTTTAAAGATGGATGGTTTTATACCGAAGATATTTTCCAAAAAAAAAATGGCCATTATTTTATTATCGATCGCAAGAAGGATATCTATAAAAATAGCCGAGGTCAAACAATAGCACCTCAAAAAATTGAAAATCTCTTCCAAGACTTCGATTCTATAAAATCTATATTTTTAGTTGGGGATGGCAAAGAGTTTAATACCGTTCTCATTTATCCTGATCACCAAAATTCCCCTCTTGATTTAAATTTCGAAAGTGATAAAACTATACGAGATTTTTTCAGTTCGATAATTCTTTCCGTAAATAGTTTTTTAGCTCCCTTCGAGAGGATTGTGAATTATGCTCTTATTCCTAGAGATTTTTCAATAGGAAGAGGAGAATTAACTCATAAAGGTACTTTTATAAGAACTAAGGTTTTAAAAAACTTTAAAAAAATAATAGATCCATTATATGAAAAAAATTATATATCACTTTATAACAACTCAAAAGAAGTTAGAATTCCTAACTGGCTAACAAGAGAAATAGGAACCGTAAAAAATAATATTTCTTGGGATGGGAAAATTTTAACTATCAAAGATCAATCAAAAAAAATGAATTTGAATTGGATTGATAATAATATTCAAATTGGTGATTTTATTTATACGACTAAATCATCTTTGATCGATTTTGAATTAATAATACAAGCTCCCGAATTATGGCTTGGGAATTTAAATTTTTCAGATTTTATTGGAGATTCTATTTTCAGATTAAAAGAACCAAAAGAATATTCTTCTTTGGACTTATTAAAACCCAATTTAGCATTTCCTTCAATTCAAAAGTCCATGATGAAAGAAGAAAAAGACACAATTCTTCAATGTCTTCATCACGCTGTTTACCTTTATTTAATAAATGACATATCAGTATTTGATATAATTATTTCTACAATCGATAGAGGAATCGGGAATTGGTCTAGCACTATCATTAATTCTTTTATTGTATTTAAGAATAGCTCAAAACCATTTTTTCAAATAAAATTTTTAGAGGCCTTAGCACCTCTTTTATCAGGTAAATTGTTTATAAGCCTACTTGAGGAAATATTTTTTCTGCAAAGAAAACTAAATCCAGAAAAAGGATTTCATTTTAATATCAATCGTGCGAATGATGAACATTATAAATCACTAATTGAATATTTAAAACAAGCTAAAGAAAATTTTAATAGAAATAATAATGATAAAAATGAATTTATTAAAATTTTATTATTAATTATTGCCGAATTTGGAACAGTCCACCCAACTCGTTTTGTGTGGTCAAGATCTGAACTAGTTAATTGGCAATTATCCGATACAACACAATCTATTTTTTCCACTTCTCAAAAAGCTTATTATAATCTTATAAAAGGATTTCGCTCTTGGGTTGGGAAAACAACACTTTTGACTGTAGATCCAGAAACTGGAAAAGAGTATGGATGGATTGATGTAATCACGTTTGATGAAAATGTAAGGTTAAAACATAAAAAAATATTAATAGAAGCAATTAGTAAAACATCCATAGTCAGAGAATCCATTTTTCTGTTTTCAAAAAACTACCTTATAAACCTAAATGACATACCTCAAAAAGGTCTCTGGGTTACATGCTTAGGTAATAATAAAAACAAAAGTGTTTTTAGATTGTTAATTAAGACAAGAACATTTGGAATACATAATTTAGTAGTAAATATTAATGAAGGTTGGGAAAGCGAATTCATTGATGAAGAAACAAAATGGCTTATCATAATGAGTTCTGGTATGAGTACTAAACCTTTAGTTGAAAACTTTGGTGGTTATTGGCCAGAATACAATCTCTTTTCGGAAGAGTACATTCAAGAAGAAACTTTAGAAACTTATCTTGACCGAAATAAAAAAGATATAAGTGATAAAAGTAAAATTGATCGTTGGCAAATGAGATGGCTTCATTTTATTTGGAGTGGAGTTCAAGCTTATCAAGAATTTTGGTTTCGGACAAATTTTAAACTCTCTATACAACCTCCATCTCCAAATAATTTAGTAATACCTAAACATGACTACAAACTTGGTACAAATATTATTTCTATATCTGAAAGGAAAAAAATCAATTCAATAGCAGATCATTTTCTATCTTTGTATACAGAGTTTATCGTAAAAACAGAACAAAAATATCCCGGCCTGCAACATATGTCTGACTGGGAAGTAATTTTTACAGCAACATTGCAAGCATTGAAAGTTAAAGAAGGCTTAAAAATAATTGATAAATTAAAAAATGAGTTAAACCAAAGTCCTTCAAAGAAAAAATGTGAATTGGTGGGATTAACTATTGAACGAATTGAACAATTTATAAATGATATAAATGCCTATGGAGTATTAACTAAGCCTGTAGTATTTGCATCCCTTAGATATGAAAGATGGCTTGATTTAAATTCTGAAGCTACATTAAATGCCAAGGCTTCTATCTTAACAGAACTATATAAAGACTATGGATTAGATAGTCTATTGGATGAATATCCAGAGACAAGGGTTCGTTTTTTTATGATGACATGTTTTAAGGATAATAACATTCAACTAAATGAACAATTTCTATTGATAATTAAAGATTTGAGAGAACAAAAATTAAGCCCTTGGGATCTACAAGACCGAATTTCAGAAATTCAAGAAAGGATACCGCTTGATGCAGATGAAAAATTTTTCTTAGCAAGAATGTTGTTCCCTAATATTGATTCAGCTGATTATGTTGAACTTATAACCACCTCAAAAGGTGATAGATCACTTCTTAATCTAGTATATCAGGTTGAATGTAAAGATGAAAAACTATATCAATTACGACCAGCTTTTTTCCCAAAAGAAATCTCTAGTTTTCACTCTCTGTTAACAAAATCATTATTAACTGTGACCTTTACAAGTGATCATGAATTCTTATTCGCCTTTAACAATAGAAATCGTTTAGTTGGTGGTTTGTTTTGGAAAAATACTGGAGAAAAAAGTATATATTTAGAATGGGTTGCTATTCGGAAAAAATACCAAAAGATTGGACTAAGTAAACTATTGATGAATGATTTGTTTAAACGAATGGAACATAAAAATATTCAAATTATTACCGTTGGTTTTTATGCTGAAAACTTTTTTTCAAAATATGGATTTAAAATAGATAAAAAATACGGCGGTATGGTTAGACACCT
>JAYPLH010000122.1:0-6204 GCA_038365355.1 Fidelibacterota bacterium | reverse complement strand
AAAAAGTCTTTGAGAAAAACACCTCCAATACCTTCTTTTTGTCTAAGTGGGGAAATTCCTATATTTAAAATATGGTACTCTCTCAACAACTTTCTATAAATAAAATAACCTATTATTAATCTATTTTCTTCAATTATTATTGTCTCAGAATTATTCCTGCCTAATAATTCAATTTTTAACATATCTATGGTCCACGCCTCATTTTTAAATACCATTTTCTCAAGTGTAAATATTTGTTCTAGATCCACTAAATTACCTCTCCTCTTTGTCATAAGACTATTTACGTCCCTGTTTTGAAAGGAGCAATATAACTTGGTACTAACGAATATGGTTCATTTACAACTAAATCTTCAAAGTGTATTGATGCTAACTGGCCTATGTTTGAAGATGAAGGCTTAGCTAGCCAGAGCTGTTTTAGATTCGGTAATAAATCTTCACAATTATAATAAAACCCGTGAGATAAAACTTGAAAGTAATCATCAATTTCCCCTACACTAGGTTCTTTATTTGGATAAGGAATATTATTCTCCCACCGAAAAGTCTGAAAAAATACTTTGTTGGCGTGTGAATGCAAAATACCTTGCTTTGGCTCATATTCCCTCAAACTATACGCCAACGATAGCATAGAAGGTACTGGTATAATAGGTAAATTTTTAGCGTATGCGATACCTTTAGAAAATCCTAAACCGATTCGAAGACCGGTAAATGATCCTGGACCTATGCTTATTGCTATTGCATCAATATCATCCAATGTTATTTTTATATTACTTAGAGATGCTTTTGTAAGACCTGGAAGTAATTCTGCATGTTTTCGCCTTACATCTTTTTCTTCAATACTTAATACTTCGTTATTATGAATTACTGCCACACCACAAATAGATGAAGAAGTTTCTATAGCTAAAATGTACTTTTTAGACAAATTTTATCCCTGAAATTTCAATTTTTCTTGATTCTTTTGGTGATTTAATCCTTGTAAAGTTAACTCTTATAGTTTTTGAGGGAAGTATGTCATTAAGTAAATCACCCCACTCTATTATCGTGATGCTATTTTTGGACAAAAGATATTCTTCTCCTCCAATATTCAAAAAATCTTCTGGCCCATTCATTCTATATGCATCAATATGGTTCAGCTTACATTTTTTCCCTTGATATTCAGAAATTAATTTGAAAGTAGGAGATGTAACATGATCTTTTATTCCCATTTGCCTAGCAAAACCTTTTGTAAAGGTTGTTTTCCCAGTACCCAAATCACCTATCAAAGAAATAGTGATTCCTGGATTAATATTTCTAGCTAATTTTTTTGCTAGATCTTGGGTTTCTTCCACAGATTGACAATTGAAAATCACTGTTTCTTCCCTTTCATTATCGCAAGAGGCACTATTATTTCTTCCATGCTAATACCTCCATGCTGAAAAGAATTATTAAATTTTGATTGGTACTTAGATGCTTCATTGGGATAAACGAAATAATTATCATATTTTGCGATTAAATAGCTAGGTTGATGTCCATAGGATGGGAGTTTATAGAGATTAGGATCTTTTATTATTAAAGCATTCTTTTGATTTGTATTCAAGTTTCGCCCAAACTTATATCTTAATCCAGACGATGCGCCTCTGTCTGCAGCAACCATAACGCTATTTTGTACTCGAATGCTACCATGATCACTCGTCACGATTACGCTCCACCCCATGCTTCCTAGATATTTAAGGACATCAAATAACCATGACTGTTCTAGCCAAGACCTTACAGCCATACGATACCCTGTTTCATCTGGAACTAATTCTTTAAGAATATCCATTTGAGCAGATTTATGGGCAAGTAAATCAACAAAATTCACAACGATAGCCAATAAATCTTTTTGAGCATAATCACTAATTCGATTTTGAATTTTTTTCCCTTCTTCTACTGCCCAAATTTTATGATAATGAATAGATTTATTTTCGTACCCGAGTCTTTTAAGTTGATCTAATAAAAAATGTTTCTCATGTTGATTTAAGCTACTGGCCTCTGATTCCATGTCCTTAGCTTGTTTTGAATATATTTTTACCATTTCATCAGGAAACATTCCACAAAATATTGCATTTCTTGAAAATTGAGTTGCAGATGGAATTAATGAAAATACATATTTAAGATCTATTTCAAAAAAAGGATCAAGCAATGGCATCATAGATTTAAAATGATCAAGTCGCATGCAATCAACAACCAAAAGACAAACTTTTTCATTATTTTTAAACTTCGGTATTATATGATTTCTAATAATATCATTTGAAAATAAAGGACGATCATCGCTATGAATCCATTCTGAGTAATTAGAAAGAAAAAAACTTACAAACTCCTTATTACAACTTTGCATCTGATCAAATAATACATTTGCTAAGCCTATATCTTTATAATTATCAAATTTAATTTGCCAATCAATTAGATCACTATATAAATGAAACCACTCATCAGGACTTAAATCCATCCTTAATTTTGAATCAACATCATTAAAATAGGATAAATAATCTTTTGTAGCTTTCTGTTCTTGAAGTTTGTTTTTTTCCAAGATTTGTTTGCAAGCCATAAAAATTTGGCTAGGGTTAACAGGCTTTATTAAAAAATGTTCAATTTGACTATTTATAGCTTCATCCATAAGCCATTCATCTTCAGTTTTGGTAATCATAATTATAATTTGGTTTTGCCTTATTTTCTTTAATTCAACTAATGTCTTAAGCCCATCCATTCCAGGCATAGACTGATCCAAAAGTACCAAATCAAAAATATTTGATTTTGCTAGTGCAATTGCATCTTGACCATTATTAGCCTTAAACATTTCGTAACCTTTTTCTTTCAAAAAGTAGATATGGGGCTTTAAATGCTGAATTTCATCATCAACCCATAGAATTTTTCCTCTTTTATTCATTCTAGATTATTCCAAAAATTTTTAAATGTGAAAAAGATTTTATTTTGATGTCATTTTCCAAACTCCATCCCAATCTTTTTCTGGCGGATTTCTCATAAACATTTCACAACGTTCGATATAAATTTGGGAAGGAGTAGTATTTCGTGATTCAAATTTATCCTCAAGGTTTTCTGCTTGTTTAAATTTATTAACAGCCATTTTCCATTCTTGTTTAAAGTAATGGTCTATGCCTTGCTCAAATAGTTTAATTAGATCAATATTTTTATTTAAAATTTCATTTTTATCGGAAACTAGTTCATAAACTTTAACAGGAATATTTTTTCCTTTCACTTTAACAAAATCTAAAAAACGAAAGGCAAAGTGAGTCTTTGCTGCCTCATATATATTTTCTCCAACAAAGTTATATACCCCGTATTGTTTAGCTGAAGACTCTAACCTTGCTGCTAAATTAACAGTGTCCCCCATCATTGTGTAATTCATTCTCATTTCTGATCCCATATTCCCTGTAACCATTCGGCCACAATTAAGACCTATTCTATGTTGCATTGAATAAACTATATCAGGCCAGTTATTTTCCCTCTTCCATTTAACTCTTAACTCATCAAGAGCTTTTTGCATAGCTAAAGCTGTATAACAAGATTTAATTTCATGATCCTTTACTGGTGCAGGAGCCCCATAAAAAGCAACAATTGCATCTCCTATATACTTATCAAGTGTTCCCTGATTATCAAGTATTACTTTAGACATAACAGTCAGATATTCATTCATTAACGAAACCATCCTTTCAGGCTCTAGTACTTCCGAAAATGTGGAAAAATTTTGTATATCTGAGAAAAATGCTGTGTGATGACCTTCAACACCACCAAGTTTTGGTGCCTGTTTTTCTTCATACATCTTATCCAACACTTTAGGAGCTATATAAGTTCCAAATGTTTCTCTTAAAAACTTTTTGTCTTGTTGCTCATGCAGAAACTGATAAATTATATTACTAGAGAAAACCATAATAAGTCCAGAAATAGGAGCAATAATAGGAAATACAAAAGACTCCCCTGGCATTGGAAGATTTATTCTTAACTGGTCATAAAAAATTTCATATAAACTATCAGGCAACAAAAATCTAATTGATGATTTAAAAAACCATAGATAATCATTTGCAAATGCACCCATTGCAATAGCATAGTATATTAATCCTTCAATAAAAATTAATAATCCAGAAACTATGGGATGCAACTCAAAGGCTGTAAGTATCAAATATGCAAATGCACATAAAGAAAAAATTAGAAGTATGTTTACGAAAGGATAAGATGCATTTTCGGCCAAATACCTTGTGGTTTTCCCACCAAAAGTACTAATAAAATTTTCATGTAAAACTGTTTGCATTGCATTTGCATGTGTTTCCATTCCTGGAGTGAGTTGACTAAGGCCCATATAATTATAAAATGGTGTAGACTTTACATCATGCAGTACTTCTACAGAAACTCCAATTATGACAATTTTGTTATAAAATGGTGATTTTTTTATATCAAAATCACTCCCGATTCCCATCATTTTCATCATTTCATCTCTTTCGTTTTGGTCTTCAATATCCATTATCCAATCTGGCAATTGACCAGGTATAAATTGACTCATCCAATCTATATCTTCTGGTAAATCATAATCGTCAGTATCGATAACTTGGGAAAGAGAAAACCTTGGAAAAGTACCCCAAGGTTTAAATTGCTCTCCTCCAGGGATTTTATAGCCTGAAGGTGGGCCATAATAGTTTACTAAAAAATTATTGGTCCGACCATACGACTTTATTTTTAAATCACCAAAACTCCACTCTAAATCATCACTATTAAATTTTGGAACTTCATTATCAGGAATATCCAAAAATGCCTTTACACATTTTAATCCAAGTGTAAGGTAAGCCTTATCAGGTTCATGCTCCATATATCCAGCTATACTATATTGACGGGAAAACCCATCGGTATCTAGCATATCATTAATAAGACCTGTTTCTGGGTTCATTTCCATAATTTCAGGAACGGGGTAGGCTATATAGGTAGGTGGAATCCTTGTAGGTTCACGAACCATTTTAACATCCATTACTATATCTGTTCCATTTTCCTGTGCACGTTTAATTGACTCTGCTAAAATAATATCACCATGTCCTGGAAGGTATTGCTGAAATTCAGGCGGCAGGTTTCCACTGACACTTCTCAGATATTCTGATCTCGCATCTGGAGAGTCAAACTGAATGTCAAAAGCAATAACGCTTGCACCTGCTTTGGAAATATTATCGATTACTCTTGCCCAAATATCTCCCCTTGGGTAAGGCCAGGGCACTTTATTGTCTTTTAATATTCTCCAAGATTCATCATCAACTTCGACAAGAACAACGTCAGTCCCTTTATTAATTATTGTAGAATCGCTTGCACGCCAACCCGTTAAAGGACCTCTTACTTTATGGAACCTATAATCATATGTTTTAAGTTCTAAAAAATCAAATATACCTACCCAATGAAATAATGCAGTGAGCACTACAGATCCAAGTGCCAAACCTAAATCAATGGTATGATTCCTTACAAATTTTATAATTTTTTCAATCAAAATCTATATCCTAATGTCAGATTAATTCCTGAGCTACTGGTTTTCCATTCACTCGTTATCTCCTCTTTGTCCTCATCAGTGTTATATTGTTTTGTTTTTGTATTGTTTAATCTAGTTGAAAGATTGAAACTAAGAATTAAATTATCTACAATGTCCCAATCCGCATTGAATTTTAAGCCATATAAATTAATTGAAGGGATATTATTTTGTCCATTTGAAGTAAAATCAAATCCACCTCCTATATTTACAGAGAATTTTTCTAATTTATAGGATAACGAATTACTTAATGATGTCCACCTATCGATACGTTTTTTAGCTACATTCTCACTATCTAAATATGGGATGGAAATTTCAGTTAAATTAAATGAAGAGTTAGTTTTAAGAGAAGAATTAAAACGATTTGAAATAGTTGCTGATATAGACTTTGTTTCAGATTTTTGAAAAAAGTAATCCTTTTTCCTTGACCGAGAAAGATTATCCGAATAGGTAATTGAATTAATGTTAAAAGAAGAAATTGATGTGAAGTTTTTAAAACTACCTGGAATATTTATTGAAGCCATCAAATTAAGTGCCTGAGAATTTTCCCGATTATCTCTAAGAAAATTGCCGTATTTATCAGTATCAATCGAGTCAATACCATTTGTTTTTCCTATTGATTGAATATTTGCTACGATGGAAGGAGCACCTGGTCCAGGTACAAGAGTAGTATT
>JAYPLH010000121.1:1438-6210 GCA_038365355.1 Fidelibacterota bacterium | reverse complement strand
CCCTATTCAAAAGCAGCTATTACGCAAAATACATGGAGGCATGTTGCTAAGACCCTAGTTATTGATGAATCTTTTGAATGGGAAGGGGATACTTGGCAAAATATGGATCCAACCGATCTTGTAATATATGAAGCACACCTCAGGGATATGACAAGACACCCATCCTCCAAAGCTAAATCGCCTGGAACATACAAAGGTTTTATTGAACCTGGACAGAAAGGGGGGGTAGAGTACTTAAAACAACTTGGTGTTAATGCCGTCCAATTTCTACCTCTATGGGATTATGCAAATGTAGAAATCCCATACAAAAAATCTGTTGACGGTATGTATAATGATTGGAATCCTTACGAGCGCAATCATTGGGGCTATATGCCTACCTTTTTTATGGCACCAGAAACATACTATGCTTCAGACGGCAGTCGCATACCTGGAGAATGGAATGGTAAGGATGGAAGAGCAGTTAATGAACTTAAAGCTTTAGTAAAAAAGTTACATGAAAACAACATTTCCGTGATATTAGATGTTGTTATTAATCACGTGTCAAATTACGATTGGCATCCATTAAAGTACATTGATAGAGATATCTATTTCAGGCTTGATCAGAATGGTAATTTCCTTAGCCAATGTTGTGGCAACCTTTTAGATACAGAAAATATTCATGTTCAGAATTATATTATTGAAAGTTTAAAATACTGGATGACCGAATATCATATTGACGGATTCCGATTTGACCAGGCCCATTTACTTTCTTTAGAAACAGCAAAGCGAATCTCTGATGAACTTAGAGCCATAAATCCAGGAGTGATCATATATGGAGAGGCTTGGGATAACCGAAGTCGAGAATTTTCTAAAATAGGTTGGGGATCGTTTAATGCTCACTTCAGAGATGTTCTTAGGGGTGATTTACATGATTATAGCAAAAAGGGTTTTTTATTCTCTTCATTTAGACCAAATGATAATAAAAAGGATTTAAAATCAATCATAAGCGGTAGCCCAGATGATTTTGGAGGGGTGTATGATAGTCCCTCGCATTCCATAAATTTTTTAGAGGTTCACGATGATTATTGTTTTAGTGATTTTCTACGGTTATCAGCTGGTGTAAATGATAAAAACGACATTATTTTGGATAAGTCAAATCATATTCTACTTTCTTCAAAGCTTAGTAAGATGAACAAGTTAGGAGCATTTATACTTTTTACTAGTCAAGGGGTGCCGTTGATTCACCAAGGCCAAGAGTGGGGGCATTCCCAAATCATTCAAAAAACTGATATTATGGATTTGGACGTTTACAAGATGGATCCCAACCCTTACAATAAAGATAATGAAACAAATTGGGTTAACTGGAATGAATTAAAACAGAATGAAGACTTGGTCCGCTTCTATAAAAAGTTAATAAAAATAAGAAAAGAAAATACGTTGCTTAGGAATAAGGATTACAGAATATTAGAGTTTATTGAATTTGAAAATAGATATTTCTTAGGTTATAAAGTAGATGAAACAATGATTGCTTTTATTAATGGGGATAATAAAAATCATTTTACACCAACATTACCAAATGGGTCTTGGAAGCTGTTAATTAGTACGGATAAAATGGTAGATGATAGGATCTATGAAGGGGAACTTATTTTAGAACCTACAAGTGGAATATTATTAAGGAAAATATGAGATATTTAGTTTTCTTAATAATCTTTTTTATTAGTTTAAATTGTGGAGGATCTCAGATGGTTACATCGAAAACGGATTGGATTAACAAGCAAACAATATATGAAGTGAACCTACGCCAATATACCGAGGATGGAACAATATCTTCTTTTCGATTACATCTGCCAAGATTAAAAGAAATGGGTTTTGGAATTTTATGGTTCATGCCCATTCATCCGATAGGAGAAAAAAATAGAAAAGGGGAATTAGGTAGTTATTATTCTGTTAAAGATTATTTTGCTGTAAATCCTGAATTTGGAACAGCTGAGGAGTTTAAATCTTTAGTTAATGAGATACATAAGATGGGGATGTATGTAATAATCGACTGGGTTGCTAACCATACTGCATGTGATAATGAAATGGTATATGATAATCCTGAATGGTATACCAAAGATAAAAATGGCGATTTCCAACCACCTTCTGGAACAGATTGGAGTGATGTCTACGATTTGGATTATACAAATTTAGAGCTGAGGCAATATATGATTGATGCCATGGAATATTGGGTGAAAGAATATGATATTGATGGATTTCGTTGCGATGTTGCAGGAATGGTACCTACCGATTTTTGGGAATCTGCTGTAGAGCGACTAAATGTAATAAAACCTGTATTCATGCTAGCAGAATGGGAAGATCCAGAATTATTAGAAAAAGCATTTAAGGCAGATTACAATTGGAGCTTGTATCATATTCTAAAGGATATTTCTTCATCAAAAAAGGATGTAAATAGTATACGACAATACTTTGAAAATCCTAAAAAGAAGTATCCTGACCGTGCTTTAAAAATGAATTTTTTAGATAACCACGATGAAAATAGCTGGAATAGAGTTATGATAGAACATTTTGGTAATAAAGTATATCCATTATCAACAATGTTATTTACATTGCCAGGAATACCAATGATATATTCAGGACAAGAAGCAAGAGTTGAAGAAAAGATTAAATTTTTTGAAAAAGACACCATTCAATGGAATAATTATCCTGATGGTAATTTTTATAAAAAATTAATAAATATAAGAAAGAAACATTCTGTTTTTTGGAGTAATAATACTACGTTAGAGTTTCTAGATGGTTTACCAAGAGAAGTTGTAGGTTTTAAGAGATGGGATAGTAAGAATATTTATTATGTTATATTAAATTTTTCAAATCAAAAACAAGAAATAGATTCAGAATTATTTTCTGATAATTATATTATTAAAGATGAAAATTCTACTAGCCATTTACTTGCAAGTAATGGTTATTTTATTCTCAAAACAGAAAAATAAAAATAGGCTCAAGAATTGCATCTTATGGTTTCTAAAAAAATAATTATTTTTATTGTTCTTGTAAATTTTATTTTCCCTGATGAATCATGGAAAGTATATGATGAATCAGAACTAGCGATTATTTATATTACTATTGATTCACAAGATTTAGAATGGATGTATGATAATGTGGAAAGTGATTCAATACATTCTGCGACAATGCAGTTTCAAAATGCATATTTAGATGAAACTATAGATTCTATAGGCTTTCGTTTACGCGGAAACACCTCACGTAATGCAGCGAAGAAGTCCTTTAAGATTGATTTCAATCATTTTATCTCTGGCCGTGATTTTTATGATGTAGAAAAATTGAATTTAAATGGTGAGAACAATGACCCCTCTATAATTCGTTCAAAATTATGCTGGGATTTTTATCAAGATATTGGAATGTCGAGCAGTAGAGCATCTCATGCACTTCTTTATATTAATGATGAATACTTCGGACTTTATGTATCTGTAGAACACATTGATGATAAGTTTTTATCAAAAAACTTTGAAAACGATAATGGAAACTTATGGAAATGTATATGGCCAGCGGATTTGACATATAGAGGAAATGATTCTGAGGATTACCATCCATACTATAGCGAAACAAGGCCTTATGACTTAAAAACAAACAGAGATGAATACGATTATTCAAAATTAGCACGATTGATTCGTATTATTCATAACACACCCGATTCATTAGAAGCAGTTTTAGATATAAAAACAACACTACAGTATTTGGCAATGAATATCCTAACTGGTAGCTGGGATGATTATCGCTTTCTTAGGAATAACTTTTACTTATATCATAATCCTGATAATGATTTGATACACTGGATTCCTTATGATTATGATAACACTTTCGGTATTGACTGGTTTAATATTGATTGGTCAAATATCAATCCATATGAATATGCCGTGATAGATGGCGATGGCCGTCCTCTTACTGAATATTTATTTTCTCAGGTACGATATCGAAATTTATTTTCTCATTTTTTGCAATTTTACAACGAGCAATTGTTCAACTTAGATAGCATGTATCAGAAGCTAAACTATTATGCTGATTTTTTAAGTAACGCAGCTCAATACGATACATATCGAACTCTAGATTATGGTTTTAGCTTTGACGACTTTTTACAAAGCTATGGGAGCAATTTTGAAAGTGCGCATGTAAAACAGGGGATTTTAGAATTTATTGCAAGCAGAAAAGAATCGCTTTCCAATCAAATAATTTTTAGTGGAAATGATCCCATTATTTATGAAGGTGAGGTAGAGAATAATATTGTTTTTGTTGATGAATCAGTTAATGTAGGAGCTGCTATATTTGGAGAAATAGGCAACGCAGAATTTTTTTATAAGCATGAAAATGAAGAGGAATGGAGCTCTGTATCTCTAACGCATCAGCCCATTATGGATAGTAAGCATGTAGAAGATCATGACCGTTGGGTTGTCGATCTTTCATTCGGAGAACCTGGTAATTATGATTGGTATATTTTTGTTTCTAATAATTCGACTTATGATAAATTTCCAATATATGATTATAAAACATTAGAAGTCTTAGATGTAGCTGAGAATCAATCTGTATGGATAAATGAATTACTTGCTAAAAATGAATCTATAAATGTAGATGAAGCAGGAGAGAATGATGATTGGGTTGAACTATGGAACTATGATCAATTTGAGATTGACTTAGCTAACTACTATTTAACAGATAAGCGTGATAATTTAACAAAGTGGGAATTCCCAGATTCCTCTGCTCAAATTTTACCCAATGAATATATG
>JAYPLH010000121.1:0-1338 GCA_038365355.1 Fidelibacterota bacterium | reverse complement strand
GAAAAATTTAAAGTAGATCTAGTATCATTAATGGGTAGAACAATATTATCAAAAACTGTAACTCCGTCTTCTTCAGGAATTTTAACTATACCCATGAATATGGATAAAATTTATGCCTCAGGAACATATCTAGTAAGAATAAAAGGAAATAATACCTCAATTACAAAGAAAGTTATTTTGTTAAAATAATAGTATGTTAAAAAAAACTTTTTTTTCTTTACTATTATCTATTGGGTTTGGATCTAACAACTTTAAATATTCTTACACTATAATTACTACTAATGAAGAAATAAATATTGATGGAAATTTGGATGAATTGGTTTGGAAAACTGGAACTCCAATCTCAAACTTTTCTCAAAAAGATCCTCAACCTGGTGAGCCAGCACGACAAAAAACAGAGGTCAGAGTAGCTATAGATAATGAATTTATTTATGTAGGGGCCTATTTATTTGACAATTCACCTGATTCAATAGCCAAACAAATTTTAAGAAAAGATGGTTGGGGATATTCAGACTGGTTTGCAATAGGTTTAGATAGCTATTATGATAAAAGGACATGTTTTGGTTTTCATGTAAGCCCAAGTGGATCTATGCGAGATATGTTACATTATAATGATACTGACACAGATGATTCTTGGGATGCTATTTGGGAATCCAAGTCTGTAATAAATAATGATGGCTGGTCAACAGAAATGAAAATTCCTCTTTCACAATTGCGTTATAATCCATCAGAGGAAGAACAAGCATGGGGGTTGAACTTTTATAGAAGAACTGCAAGGTACGGAGAAGAAAGTTTTTGGGCACCTATACTCATGGAGTCGAAAGGATTTGTTTCGCAGTTTGGAATACTCAAAGGTATTATTCTACCAAAACAAAATAGAAGAATAGAAGTATTACCCTACATATCCTCCACAGATAAATTAGAGCCAGGAGATAGTAAGAATCCTTATTGGAGTAAACATCAGATAATTGGAAATATGGGGGTTGATTTTAAAATTGGATTAGGATCTAATTTTACTCTGACAGGTACCATTAATCCTGATTTTGGTCAGGTTGAAGCCGATCCAGCAGATTTAAATTTATCAGCATTTGAAACTTTTTTTGAAGAACGACGTCCTTTTTTTTTAGAAGGCACAGATATTTTTCAATTTGGTAAGACTAGGGCATTTCGAGCAGGTTCTCCTTCCATATTTTATTCACGAAGAATTGGCAGAAATCCTAGAGGGTCTATTACCGAAAATAGTGAGTACGAAGATTACCCTTCGCAAACAAAGATTATTTCTGCACTAAAATTTAGTGGAAAAACGAATAGTGGGTTATCTGTTGGAATTTTAGATGC